>NZ_PYCI01000003.1:0-93668 GCF_003015105.1 Chroococcidiopsis sp. CCALA 051
TCCAAATTCTTCCCACACCCCACACCCTTTCTTGCGTCACAAAACGGCTATTTTGGCGTAACGGATAACTCACCCCACGGCTTACGTCAAGATTTGAAAAAATTGTTGCAACGAGATTTCCCTTTTAGTACTACAATGCAGCGAAAGTTAATTTTTTTCCTAGTTTACAAATCCATTTCCGAGGCTAAGAGCAGTTGGCGATCGCCAATTGTCAAAGCCCGATTGCAATCGAGTCATAAAAATGTATTTCATCAGGATTGATTGTCATGGGTAAAGAAGGGCGCGTATCGGTAGGAATTGTTGGCGCGTCAGGCTATGGCGGGGTGCAATTAGTCAGATTGTTGATGGATCATCCTGAAGTAGAACTCGTCTACTTGGGTGGCGATAGCAGTGCTGGCAAATCGTTTGCTGATATCTACCCCCACTTAGCTCATCGGGTAGCGCAGCCAATCGAATCTGTCGATCCAGAAGCGATCGCGGCAAGGTGTGAGGTAGTCTTTCTCTCACTCCCCAATGGTTTTGCTTGCGATATGGCTCCTCAGTTGGTCGATAAAGGTTGTAAAGTTCTCGATTTATCTGCCGATTATAGATTTAGCGATTTAGAAACTTATCAAATCTGGTACGGCAAACAGCGGCAAGACATAGCTGTGGCAACAAAAGCAGTTTATGGCTTACCAGAACTGTATCGCGATCGCATTGCCGAAAGCCAACTGATCGGTTGTCCTGGCTGCTATCCCACCGCTAGTTTGTTAGCACTTGCACCCCTACTAAAACAAGGCTTAATCGTTCCTGAAACTGCGATCGTCGATGCAAAATCCGGCACGTCTGGGGGTGGTAGACAGGCAAAAACTGGACTGTTGCTTGCAGAAGCAGATAACTCCTTTGCTGCTTATGGCGTTGCCCGTCACCGTCATACGCCAGAAATCGAGCAAGTTTGCAGCGATTTGGCTGGACATCAAGTGTTAGTGCAATTTACTCCTCACTTAGTCCCGATGGTACGCGGTATCCTCGCCACCGTCTACGCCACTCTACGCGATCCTGGATTAGTCAGAGAAGATTTAATTACCATCTACAGAGCTTTTTATCGCAATTGTCCTTGGGTAACAATTTGCGACAGCGGCATCTATCCCCAAACTAAGTGGGCGTGCGGCAGCAATCTCTGCTACATCGGCATCGAAACCGATCCCCGTACTGGCAGAGTCATCGTCTTGTCAGCGATCGATAACTTGATCAAAGGACAAGCCGGACAAGCAATTCAATGCCTCAACATCATGATGGGTTGGGATGAGAGTTTAGGACTACCTAAGCTAGGGTTTTATCCCTAATTTTGGTAATGGGTAATGGGTAACAGTCAGCAATTGGTAGTAATTACCAACTACCAATTACCAACTACCAATTACCAATCCCTACTTCGGTCCCATCTTCACAGTTCCAGCATAAACAGCGCGATCGCCAAGTTCGTCTTCAATGCGCAATAGGCGGTTGTATTTTGCTACCCGTTCGCTGCGACAGAGAGAACCAGTTTTAATCTGACCTGCGCGTGTTGCTACAGCTAAGTCAGCGATTGTCGTGTCTTCTGTTTCTCCCGAACGATGGCTGATAATCGAGCGAAAACCGTTACGGGTAGCTAGATCGATGGTTTCTAAAGTTTCTGTCAGCGAACCAATTTGATTCAGCTTGATCAAGATGGCATTTCCTGCTTTGGTTTCGATCCCTTTTTGCAGGCGGGTGGCATTAGTCACAAATAGATCGTCGCCTACCAGTTGAACGCGATCGCCAATTTTTTCAGTTAACAGCTGCCAGTGCTGCCAATCTTCCTCATGTAACCCATCTTCAATTGAGACAATTGGGTATTCACCGACTAGTTTAGCCAAATACTCGATAAACTCAGTGGGTGCATGAGCTGCACCGTCATAGACATACTGCCCATCTTTATAAAACTCGCTGGCGGCTACGTCCAAGGCTAATGCAACTTCCTCCCCAGGTTTATATCCAGCTTTGGCGATCGCGCTCATCAGTATTTCTAGGGCTACCTGATTTGACTCTAAATTGGGCGCAAAACCGCCTTCATCGCCCACACCAGTGAGCAATCCTTTGTCGTCCAATACCTTACTCAAAGCTGCAAAAACTTCCGCCCCCCAACGTAGCGCTTCTCGAAATGAAGGCGCACCAACGGGAACGATCATGAATTCTTGAAAATCGATATTATTTGCCGCATGAGCGCCACCATTGATCACGTTCATCAACGGTACGGGTAGCACGTTGGCTAAAGGACCCCCGAGATAGCGATATAAGGGGATTCCGAGTAACTCCGCTCCTGCCTTCGCCGCCGCCAAAGACACCGATAAAATCGCATTTGCTCCCAGCTTGGCTTTATTTGGAGAGCCATCTAGAGCGATCATGGCGCGATCGAGGGCTTCTTGGTTCAAAACATCCATTTGGGATAGTTGTGGGGCGATCGCTGAATTGACATTTTCCACCGCCTTGAGTACCCCTTTACCCCCATAACGGCTCTTGTCGTCATCTCGAAGTTCGTGCGCCTCAAAAGTGCCTGTAGAAGCCCCACTGGGAACCTGGGCGAGTCCCACCACTCCCCCAATTAAATGTACTTCCGCCTCAACAGTAGGACGACCCCGCGAATCGAGAATTTCTCTAGCAATAATGTTGTCTATAGCGCTGTCTATTGTATCGATCATGCTGCGTAGCTCCTTTTTCAGTTATCAGTTATCAGTGGCTAGTGGCTGGTGGCTAGTGGCTGGACTCAATTCTTGTCACTAGTCGCTCCTCACTGGTTCTACTTACTACTCACTACTCACTTCATTTGAGTCAGGATAGGAATTTTACAGGCTGATGGGTACGATGTTAAGGATCATTTGACACGAAATTGGTTGTCATTCGTCATTTATCATTTGTCATTAGTTGTTGGTTGACGGTTGACAGTTGATAGTTGTTGGTTGTTGGTTAACTGGTTACCGATCGCTGGTCACTGGTCACTGATAACTGCTCCCGACTCCTCATTCCCTAGAATAGAGATCGATGCTGAAATTTGGAGTCACTTAATGCGATTACTACACACAATGCTTCGCGTCGGTAACTTGGAAGCATCTCTCAAGTTTTACTGCGAACTTTTGGGCATGAAGTTGCTGCGCCAGAAAGACTATCCAGGTGGTAAGTTTACCCTGGCTTTTGTAGGTTATGGTGACGAGGCAGACCACACCGTTCTCGAACTCACCCACAATTGGGACACAGAGAAGTACAACTTAGGTGATGCTTACGGTCATATCGCGATCGGCGTTGATGACATTTACGGCACTTGTGAAGAAATTAAAGCCCGTGGCGGTAAAGTAGTACGAGAACCAGGACCAATGAAGCACGGTTCTACAGTTATCGCTTTTGTTGAAGACCCCGACGGCTATAAAGTAGAGCTGATCCAACTCAGTTCTAGAGAATCTGCTACTCCCCACAAGGAGTTAGTGTCACACTAGGCTGATTCAAAACTCAAAATTGAGACAAAGGGGACAAGGGGGACAAGGGGGAAAGTTGCAAGTCGCAATTAATTCCGAATTCCGAATTCCGAATTCCGAATTCTCACCACACCCGACTCCCGACTCCCGACTCCCAAAATAGGATAGGCTAATAGCGATCGCACCATCAGCACTAGATGGTATTTTCTTTCTAAATCTAAAATCGCCAATCTAAAATCTAAAATCGTTAAGATGCAGCCCACCGACCCTAACAAGTTCACCGAAGAAGCCTGGGAAGCGATCGTCAATTCTCAGGATTTGATGGTTCAACGTTTTCAGCAACAACAACTGGAGGTCGAACACCTCGCGATCGCACTTTTAGAACAACCAAAAGGGCTGGCTAATCGGATTCTGACTAAAGCTGGTGTCGATCCCGCAGCAATGAATCAGCAGCTTGAAGCTTTTGCCAAGCGACAGCCGAAAGTGGGTAAAAGCAGTCAGCTTTATTTAGGTCGAAATTTGGATCTGATGCTCGACCGGACAGATGCGATTAGAACGAACTGGCAAGACCAACACGTTTCAGTCGAACACCTGCTGATAGCGTTTGGGGAGGACGAACGGATCGGGCGTAGGGTATGTAAAGGCTTCAATCTCGATACGGCAAAGCTAGAAGCGGCAATTAAGGCGATTCGTGGCAATCAAAAGGTCATAGACCGAACCCCTGAAGCACGTTACGAAGCTTTAGAAAAATTTGGGCGCGACCTGACGGAACAGGCAAAGGTTGGTAAACTCGATCCCGTCATTGGTAGAGACGATGAGGTGCGGCGCGTGATTCAGGTATTATCTCGCCGCACGAAGAATAATCCTGTTTTAATTGGCGAACCTGGTGTGGGGAAAACTGCGATCGCGGAAGGGTTAGCGCAAAGAATTATCAAAGGCGATGTCCCCGAATCTCTCAAAAACAGGCAGCTCATTACTCTCGACATGGGTAGCTTGATCGCTGGGGCAAAATATCGCGGTGAATTTGAAGACCGTTTGCGGGCTGTATTACGGGAAGTTACCGAATCTAACGGACAAATTGTCCTATTTATTGACGAATTACACACTGTTGTCGGTGCGGGTGGCACGACTCAAGGCGCAATGGATGCGGGAAACTTACTCAAACCAATGCTGGCGCGGGGAGAGTTACGCTGTATTGGCGCGACGACTTTAGATGAGTACCGCAAGTATATTGAAAAAGACGCAGCCTTAGAACGCCGCTTCCAACAAGTCTTTGTCGATCAACCCTCGGTAGAAACGACAATTTCGATTCTCCGAGGCTTGAAAGAACGATACGAAGCACATCACAGCGTCAAAATTACTGATTCTGCTTTGGTTGCAGCAGCGACTCTTTCCCACCGCTACATCACCGATCGCTTTTTACCCGATAAGGCGATCGATCTCGTCGATGAAGCTGCTGCCCAACTGAAAATGGAGATCACTTCTAAGCCCACAGAACTAGAAATCATCGATCGCCGTTTAATGCAGCTAGAGATGGAAAAACTCTCGATCGCAGGTGAAGACCAACGCGCCGCCATTACCAAAGAACGCTTGGAACGGATCGAGCAAGAAATTTCTACATTAACGCAAAAACAACAGGAATTAAACTCTCAGTGGCAGGGTGAAAAACAGATCCTCGACGCGATCGGGGCTTTGAAAAAAGAAGAAGAATCTTTGCGGGTACAGATCGAACAGGCAGAACGCGCCTACGATCTCAACACGGCAGCGCGGCTGAAATACGGGCAGCTAGAAGGAGTACAGCGCGATCGCGAAGCGAAAGAAACTCTACTAATAGAAATTCAAAGCCAGGGTTCTACACTGTTGCGAGAAGAAGTCTCCGAAGCTGATATTGCTGAGATCGTTGCTAAGTGGACGGGTATTCCAATCAATCGCCTGTTAGAGTCAGAACGCCAGAAATTACTCCAACTCGAAAGCCACCTCCACGCTAGGGTAGTCGGTCAATCTGAGGCTGTATCGGCTGTAGCAGCAGCTATTCGCCGCGCTCGGGCAGGGATGAAAGATCCCGGTCGTCCCATCGGTTCTTTCTTGTTCATGGGTCCGACGGGAGTAGGTAAAACAGAATTAGCGCGAGCATTAGCACAGTTTTTATTTGATGCCGACGATGCTTTAGTCCGCTTGGACATGTCCGAATACATGGAAAAACATTCGGTTTCCCGCCTAGTGGGTGCGCCTCCTGGTTACGTTGGTTACGAAGAAGGAGGGCAACTCTCAGAAGCGATCCGTCGTCGTCCCTATTCTGTGGTGTTGCTAGATGAGGTGGAAAAAGCCCACCCAGATGTATTTAATATTCTGCTTCAAGTGTTGGATGACGGACGAATTACGGATTCTCAGGGTAGAGTCATTGACTGCCGCAACACGGTGATCGTCATGACGAGTAATATTGGTAGCGATCGCATTCTCGATTTATCTGGAGATGATACCGACTACGAACAGGTACAACGGCAAGTTTTAGAGGCACTGCGATCGCACTTCCGCCCCGAATTTCTCAACCGCGTTGATGACCTGATTATTTTCCACCCCCTCGATCGCAGTCAGTTACGGCAAATTGTCAGCATTCAGCTCAAACGAGTCCAAAGACTGCTCGACGAGCAAAAAATTGGCATCGTGCTATCGCCAGCAGCTCAAGATTACTTGGTAGATATCGGCTATGACCCTGTATATGGTGCTCGTCCGCTCAAACGAGCCATCCAACGCTACCTAGAAAATCCTCTGGCAACTAAATTATTAGAGGGGACTTTTACCGAAGGCGACACCATTCAAGTCGATTGTCAGGATGGCGCTCTTTCTTTCCAGCGTCAACGCTCAGTTGTTACCTATGCGCCAGCTCTTTCTAAGCCTGATACAAATTAAGTCATAAACAACACTGAAATTTTCTCGTTGTTTTTAGTTAGCAATTTAGTGGCGATCGCCTCAGTGAATGCTTTTTAAATCGGGTATTCACTAAAAATTTGCTAATTGAGAACGACTTTTTATTACAATCTATGTTGTTAAATATACTCCGTATCGCTTGACTTTTCACAGGAGAGATCTATACTCCTGTCCTCCTAACTTACTTCAAATAGGATAAAGAAACCACTAAAACCGGGGAAAATTTAGATGATTTTCGCTCTTTTAGTCACAAAAACATATTTCAGGGTAAATTAAGATTTGTAACTGTCAGAGAAATTAGGAGTTAGTCTATAATCTGAGGCAACACTTGGCTGGCTGGCAGATCTGTACTAACTATTTAGTATTAGTTCACATTCATACCCAGGACTGAGAAATTATGTTTTTAGAGTAGGTGTAATGAAATACAGGCGAGAGGTTGAGACGGAGTAATTTTTTATAGTTAAAGTTTGCGTAGCAGCTAGTTATTTTTGTAAAAAATGTATCATTTGAAACATCTGCTAGGAGGATTGCTGAATGACTGAATCCGTGACAATTTCTCGCCCGTTTCCCAAGTCAAGACTACAGCAAGTCCATTGGTCTCCCTATTTACTGATTGGTATATTGGCTAATGCTGCCATTTGGTGTTCGGCTTTAGCGTATTTAAAGCTTAAAGCTCCAACCTACACGAGTGGATGGGCTGTTAACGTGCCAGGAACTGCTGCTCAAGCTAGAGTATCCCTCCCAGAGATCGGACAGACTTCTTTAGATAGTTCCTCTCCCTACAGCATTAGTACTCAAGATCCCAGACAGAATTATAAATTTCTTGCGGAAAGCGATGCCGTAATTCAGATTGCTGCTACTCAAATGGATATATCTCCTCAAGAGTTTGGCAAACCTAAAGTCAAGATTGGCGACAGTACTAGCATTATCGAATTTCAAATGACAGGAGACAATCCTGAAGAGGCACGGGACAAATCTTACGCTCTTTACAGAGCAATCCAGGCAAGAGTCAACGAACTCAGAGTCCAAGAATTCATTCAACGCGATGCCAGTTTCCAATCTGCTTTAAGTTCTTCCCAGCGCAAGCTAGAAATGGCTCAAAAGCGGCTTTCCGACTACAAAGCAATCTCTGGCTTGAACTCTAGCGATCAGCTCAAAGCTCTCTCTGACAATATTGAAGCTTTACGCAAACAACGAGCTGAAATTGTCGCTCAACAACAACAATCGAGTTCTCGCTTACAACAACTGGCAGCTAATTTAAACCTCTCGGAACAGGATGCTGCTAATGCCTTCGTGTTGCAAACAGATCAAATATTTCAGCAAAACTTAAAAAACTACAGTGAAACTAGCGCCAATTTGGTGACGCTGAGCGCCAGATTTTTACCCGATCATCCTACGATTGTTGCAGAGCAAAATAAGCGCGACGCAGCAGCTAAAGCCATGCTTGTCCGTAGCGAGTCGTTACTCGGACGACCAGTCAGCCAAGATCTCATTCAACAACTCAACCTTAATACCAGTAACGGTTCGGCGCGAGAAAACCTCTTCCAAGCGCTCGTCGATGCTCAAGCAGAGAATCGCGGCTTGCAATCTCAAGCCAAAGAAACCGAACAGCAGATCGTGCAACTAGAAAATCGCCTCCGCACTTTATCGCAAAAAGAAACGACTTTAGAAGCTCTCAGGCGTGAACTACAGGTATCTGAAGCAGTGTTCTCTTCTACTCTTGCCAACTTAGATATCATTAGGTCAAACGCCTTTGGTTCTTATCCCTTACTACAAATTGTGGCAGAACCGAACTTACCAAAATCTCCGAGTTCGCCGAAAAAGATGTTTATTTTACTTGGCGCAACGGGTGGTTCTTTATTTGTCAGCGCAGGTATACTCGCGTTCTGGCTGCGACAAAGACGGATGACGATGCTAGAACTAGAACGCAAGACCCATCATCGGATTGTGGAGGGTTAAAGGGGAATTCGGAATTCGGAATTCGGAATTTGGAATTCGCAAGTTGCAATTAATATCGCTCGCTCCCTACTCCCTGCTCTCTGCTCCCTTAAGGAAAATCCCATGAGCGTTAAACCTCAAAACTTTGAGGAAAAATTGGTCTGGTATACCATAATTCTGACGTATCCCATTTATTTTTTGGGTGCGCAACTCGTTTGGATTCCAGCACTAGGATTTATCTTGGCGGGGTGTGTCTTTAAAAGATGGTGGTTCCAAACAAAAGACACACCAGAGTCAGAAAAAATTAGCATTCCGCTATCTGTATGGATATGGATTGTTGGCATGTTATTCATAGAGCTAACAATCTTTATGTCCCATATGGAATTCGATCTAGGGATACCAAAGTTTGTTTTTACCACAGTCAACAACTGGGCGCGAACTTGGGCTTTAATGGCATTATTTCCTCTAGCAGGATGCCTAAAAATTCGTCCGCAAGTCATTTATAGAGCTGCTTGTATTCTTTGCTTGCAGAGCTTAATTTTAGCGACGATCTGTTATTTCATGTATTTATTACGCATACCGAGCTTTTCTTATGTTTCTCCTCTAGTTGCATTTCGCGGTTCTGCTAGTTTTTATACTGTTAATTTATTTGATGTTGGTGGAGACTTTGGTGAAGCTCGACAATTTCGTTTGCGTTTGTTTGCTAACTTTGCGAATAATTTAGGTATTATTGGGAATATTTATTTCTTTTTATCCAGTCAAGAAGCCAATAAAAAGTGGCGCTGGATTGGCACGATTGGAGGTGCGGCAATGGTTGTAGGTTCTGGCTCTCGCTCGACAATTGTTTGTCTGGTTGCCGTGCCGATCGCCTCTTGGTTGTTGACTAATTTTGGTTGGTACATTCAACTGATCGTAGGTCTACTCAGCGTTGTGATAGGCATGATTGCGCCTCAACTGATCGAGCTAATGCAAACGGCTTGGGATCGGGTAATTAGTGGCGTTCGTCGGAGTTCTGAAGTTGTCAGAAAACGCCTAGCTGAAGTGACGATGAATCGTTGGATGGAAGCACCAATTTGGGGTCATGGAGTTGTCGAAGAGAAAGGACCAAAATATACAGAACATATGCCGATCGGGACTCACAATCATTGGCCCGATTTATTTTATTTGCATGGAGTTGTAGGTTTTCTTGCCTTTACATTTGCGATCGTCTGGGGTTTTGTCGAGTTAACTCTGAAAGCTAGGAAAAGCGCGATCGCTAAAACTGCGTTAAATATTTATTTGGTCTTACTAATTGCCACAGCTGCTGTAGATATTCAGTTGGCATCCTATCTTTATTGGCAAGGGTTAATTCTAACGGGAATAGCTTTTAAGGAAGACGTACCAATTTTTGCCGATCGCCAAACAAGAACCCTCTCATTTAAGAGTTAAAACATGCCTACAATCTCAGTTATTGTACCTGCATACAATTCCCAAAATACTATTCTGGAAACAATTGCTTCGATTCAAAAGCAAACTTTTATAGATTTTGAGTTAATAGTTATTGACGATGGGTCTAGCGATCGCACGCTCGAATTAATCCAAACCGTTCGAGACCCTCGGATTCAAGTAGCTTCCTATGAAAACGGTGGCGTATCAGTTGCCCGCAATCGTGGTATTTCTCTGTCTACTGGCGAATACATCACCTTTATCGATGCTGACGATCTGTGGACACCAGATAAATTAGAACTTCAATTAGCAGCATTACAGCAACATCCAGCCGCAGGAGTTGCCTATAGTTGGACATGCTTCATGGATCGGCAAGGCAAGTTTTTTCATGACGATCGCCCCATATATTTTGAGGGTAATGTCTATGCAGAATTATTGAAAACTAATTTTCTCTTAAGCGGATCAAATCCTTTGATTCGCCGAACTGCTTTAGCAGATGTTGGTGAATTCGATTCAACTCTAACTCATGCAGAAGAATGGGATTTGTATCTCCGTTTAGCAGCTAAGTATAATTTTGTAGTCGTTCCTAAAACTCAAATTTTTTACCGTCAAACCGCTGGTTCGGCTTCTGCCAAAATTGAGGTGATGGAGAAAGATACAATTCGAGTTATCGACCGAGCATTTCAATTGGCTCCCGCTCAGTTACAATTTTTAAAAAATCAAAGCTTGGCTCATCTTTATCGATATTTAGCCCACTTATACCTAACTAAAATTCCTGGTGCAACAGCAGCGAGAGTGGCTTGGCACAAGTTGCAAATGGCTATTCAGTTACAACCTCGAATATTATTCAATAGAAAAGTCCAAACACTACTCGTAAAATTACTGCTGATTCAACTACTATCGCCTAAACTTGCTAATTATTTACTGCTGAAAATTACTCGAATTCGCGCTAGCTACCTTCAAGATAACACCGCCGCATAATTATATATTTAAATATATTTAAATAATTATATGCTTACATAACTGCGCCGTTCAGTAACTGCGATCGCATAGTGGCGTTGTAGCAACGTAAGTATAATTTGTAAATTCCGCTTTTGTCTACAATTAAACTTCTAGCTATAGCTGAGTAATAAATTACTAGCTTTCTTTAAGATTAATGATGTTAGTGTAGGAAATAATAGCTACATCAACTATATATTGAATAGGAGACTATCCAGCGATCGCCTGCACTGAATCTCATTCGAGCTGGAATAACGAAGAACAATTTATATACTCAATGCCTATCCTATCAGCTATTCTATCTAGGCTGCCTCAAAAACTTTCCAATCGGTTCGTTCGCAATCTCAGCTGGTTAGGTTTGGCAGAAATTATTTCTCGGATTTTTCGCCTCGGATTGACAGTAATTTTAGCTCGTTTTTTAACTCCTTATGACTACGGCTTAGCGGCAATTGTTTCTACAGTCAATGAGTTTATGCGAGTTTTTATGGAGATCGGGGTAAGTGCCAAAATAATTCAATGCGATCGCCAAGAATTAGATACTATTTGTAACTCCGGTTATTGGTTAAACTGGAGTATCTTTACAGGCTTATTTTTTGCTCAATGCCTACTTGCTTTTCCTATTGCTTGGTTTTATCGCGATCGCCTGACTCGCGAAATCGATTTAATTCTACCCATTTGTATTGCTGGTATACCCTATTTAATGTGGCCTTTTGCCGCGATCCAATCTGCTTTAATCGTTCGCGAAAATCGACTTAAAGTATGCGCGATCGCTGCTGTTGTGAGAAATCTCGCTAGTTATATATTATCTGCCCTATTTGCTATTCGTGGTTGGGGAATCTGGGCGTTCGTTTTACCTTGGATTTTGGTGACTCCGCTGGAAATTATTATTTATCGTAAAAGTTACGCTTGGCATCCTACTGCTAAATTTACGACAAAAGCTTGGCGATCGATTTTAGATTTTGGTAAAAATATCTGTGGCGTGCAATTTCTCAAGGCGCTAAGAAATAACTTGGATTATTTAATAATTGGTAGGTTCTTAGGTATTAAAGAATTAGGAATTTATTTTTTTGGGTTCAATGCTGGATTGGGAATTAGCCTGAGTATAGTCACAGCAATCAATACAGCGATTTTACCACATCTATGTAAAGCTAAAGCTAGCATGTTGGAATTAAGTAAATCTTATTACAGCGCACTTAAAATTATTAGCCTAATTATTTTTCCCTTAGTTATTCTTCAATCTAGCCTAGCTTATTGGTACGTACCAATTGTTTTTGGTCGTCAGTGGATCGTTGCTATTCCCGTGCTGGTATTAATTTGCTTGTCAGCAATTCCCAGACCCTTCGCCGATGCTGCTTCGCAATTATTAGTAGCTGTAGGCAAACCCAATTTAGATTTATATTGGAATCTAGCTTTTACGACTGTGTTCGCTCTCTCTTTATTAATTGGAGTCCATTGGCAGGTTATCGGTGTTGCAGCAGCAGTTTTAATCGTTCACATGCTCTTTCTTCCCGTATTTACAATTTGGACAAACCGCCATGTATTGCGTCAATCTTAATGGTTGATAGTTGATGGCTTCCAGAAATTACCAATTACCAATTACTAATTACCAATTACCAAGCTCTGAAATATGAAATTAGTTACTGTCATCATTCCGGTTTATCAAGTCGAAAAATATATTGCAAAGACAATAAACTCTGTATTGGCACAAACATACAAAAATTTTGAATTATTAATTGTTGACGATGGTTCCACCGATCGCAGTTACGAAATTTGCCAACAGTTTACCGATCCCCGGATTAAAATTATTCGCCAGCAAAATCAAGGAGTTGCAGCAGCTCGAAACACGGGAATTCATCAGGCTAAGGGGGAATACATAGCATTTTTAGATGGAGACGATCTTTGGGTTCCTCACAAGCTGGAAAAACACGTCGAACACCTAGATAGTTCGCCAAAAGTGGGAGTCAGTTTTAGTCGTTCGGCTTTTATCGACGAAGCAGATAAACCTTTGGGGATTTATCAAATGTCTAAATTAACAGATATTACGCCTCTCGATCTGTTGTGTCGCACGCCAATTGGGAACGGTTCAGTTCCCGTGATTCGTAAAGAATTATTAGCAGCAATTCAGTTTGTCGAGCCTGAGTCAGGAGAAGTCTCTTATTTCGATCGCGATCGCAGCTTACACCCGTCAGAAGATGTAGAATGTTGGCTGCGAATGATGCTAAAAACAGATTGGCAAATTGAAGGATTAGCAGAAGCTTTAACTTTGTACCGCGTGAATCCCAAAGGATTTTCTGCCCAATTGTATAAGAAACTAAGCTCTTGGGAAACTATGTTAGAGAAAGCACGTGCCTACACCTCACCAGAGATGATGGCTGAGTGGGAAAAACCAGCTATGGCTTATCAACTCCGACATCTAGCACGTCGAGCTGTCACTTTATCCGCAGGCTCCACCGCCGTCGAATTTTCTCACAAAGCTCTGTCTATATATAGGTCAATTTTGTCTGAGGAACCACGGCGAACGGTAATGACTTTAGCAGCCGCGTATTTGCTGTGGCTATTGCCTAAGTCTACTTATCACCAGCTCCAATCTTTAGCACTTCAGATCACAGGCTCGAATCAAAAACGAAGAATTCTTCAAGAATTAAGAGAATAGTAGCTAGTAGTTCGTGGCTATTGGCTAGTGAATTAATTTTTCATGTCTAGTGACTACTCACCAGTCACTAGTCACTGATAACCGAAAGGAGTCATATGAAACAAGTTTCTGTGGTAATTGCAGTTTTCCGTTGTGAGAAATATATCAGTGCCACAGTTCAGTCAGTGTTAGACCAGACTTACAAAAATTTAGAGATCTTGATTGTTGATGACGAGTCTCCAGATCGATGTGTAGCAATTTGTCAGCAATTTACTGACCCCAGAATTCAGATTATTCGCCAACGCAACCGAGGCTTGGCGGGAGCGAGAAACACAGGTATTCGTCACGCTCAAGGAGAGTATATTGCTTTTTTAGACGGAGACGATTTATGGTTGCCTTCTAAACTAGAAAAACATGTGGAGCATTTAAACAACTCTCCTCATGTGGGAGTGAGTTTCAGTCGTTCGGCTTTAATTGATGAAATGGGAAATCGCTTGGGGACTTATCTCATGCCGCAGCTAGAAAATATTTCCCCAGAGTGCTTGCTGTGCGATAATCCTGTAGGTAATGGTTCGGCGGCGGTGTTGCGTCGAGAAACTCTCGATGCGATCGCCTTTACCGATAATCTTCACGGAACTTCAGAAAAATTCCCAGAAACATATTATTTCGACGAGCGCTTTCGCCAAGCAGAAGATGTTGAATGCTGGCTGCGGATTGCGAGCCAAACTCAGTGGCAATTTGCTGGCATTCCCGAAGCTCTCACTTTGTATCGAGTCAACTCTGGCGGACTCTCAGCCAATCTGCTCAAGCAACTAGAATACCTAGAGCAAGTTATCGAAACAACCCGCTCCTACGCACCGGAATTTATCTCTGAGTGGGAGAAACCTGCTAAGGCATATCACATGCGTTATTTGGCTCGTAGTGCCGTCCGCCTCAAAGCGGGTGCGATCGCTGTTAAGCTCATGCACCGCGCTCTAGCAACTCATTGGCGTATTCTCTTGACAGATCCCCGTCGCACGCTGATGACACTGGCTGCTGCTTATCTGCTGTGGTTGCTCCCCACCTCGATTTATCGTCAGATTGAGGCTTTGGCAGCTCAATCGATGGGAACTTGGCAAAAAAACCGCATCCACCGCGATCGCGAAATAGAAGTTGGAAGCTAATCAGTTACCAGTGTAGAGACGTTACATGTAACGTCTCTACAAAGTTATACACCACTTATCTTATGTTGTTACAAAGAACGTCACTAGAACGCATTAGATCCTCTAATTTTAAGTACTATCTAATTATTGGCTTAACTCTTGCAATCGGCATTTTCCTGCGATTTTTCCTTTTGCCAGATAAGAGTTTATGGCTGGATGAGGGTGCTAGTTTATATTATTCTGACGGCACGAGCATTCAAGATATTGTTGCCACAATTGTTACTACAGATACTGGCGATCGCTTTCAGCCGTTTTATTATTTAGTATTACATTTCTGGCGACAATTATTCGGTAGTAGCGAATTTGCCGTTCGCTCCCTTTCTGCTTTACTAGGAATTGGCACAATCGTTGTTTTGTGTACTACTGCATGGCAACTTTACGGGAGGAAACACGCTCTATGGTTAACGCTCTTTTTATCGTTTAGTGCTTACGGAGTTTATTACAGCCAGCAAACGAGAGCGTATACTTTACTCTTATTTTTAGCATCTCTACAATTATATTTTCTCAGTCAAATCTTACCGCAAAAAAATGTTAGAGGTACGGCGATCGCGCAGGTACTATTTTGTCTAACTACAGCAGTCGGTCTTTTCTGTAGCATTTTTATTGGAATTTATACTCTCGCTCTGTGTATCGCTCACCTGCTAGTTTCTAAAAATATTAAGCGGTGGTTGCAATGGTGGCTACCTGTAGCAATTGCCTGTGTACCTGCGGCAATATTTTATTTAGCTTCCCCTGTTGCTACCGATCCGACAAAAGTTCACGTCACGCCATCGAATCAATCAGTTATTCAGAATATAGCTTTTGTTTTCTACGGCTTATTAGTTGGAGAAACTTACGGTCCACCAATCGAACAGATGCGTGGTGGCGATCGCCTACAACTCGTTTTTAACTATTTGCCTATTTTATTACTATTTGTGTTAGTTGCTGGTATTATTGTTATCGGACTTGTCAGAGGCTTAAAAGCGCGATCGCCAGAATATAAACAATATCGTCCAATCGACAGATTTTTTCTAATTACCTTTTCAGCAGCTTTTATCATTGCACTTGCTTTTGCAATTGTGACGAAATTTAATTGGCTTCCTCGCCATTCTTTTTATATCTACATTCCTCTAGCATTTCTATTACCAATTGCGCTTAGATCTGGCTCCTCTAGTAAAAAAACAAACTGGCAGCATTTATATCGACTGGCGTTTATTGTGTTACTATTACTCAATTTATATGCCAACTACAACTACTATTTTGAACCCAGATATCAGCGGGAAAACTACCGGGAAATTGCCCAATATCTAAGCAAGAATAATAGCCAAGATACCAAATCCGTACTGCTGTACGGCGTGCCTTATTTACTACCTTATTATGGCGATACTTTAACAATAGATGGCTTAGGACTCGATACAACTAAGTTAGCAGCAGAAGTCAGTCGCGTTACTAAAAATGCAAACACAGCAATTATTGCAATTAGCGACCAAGCTTTTTGGGAAAAGAAAAGAAATTTTGATTTAGAAAGCTCAATGGCTAAGTCTTACAAACTAGAATCTCATCTGCAACTGACTAATTTTGATATCTATCATTACGTGAAGAAGTAGTTTTTGGTCAAAGGGAACGGAGGCGAGAGGTGAGAGGCTTTTAAATTGTGACTTGCGACTTCTCCCTTGTTCCCTTGAAAGCCACAGATGCGATCGAAATTTCAAGATATTCAAAATATTTAATCAATTTATATCAATTCTACGTGTTTTTGCATAGCTCCGATCCCCTCTAGCCCCCCTTAATAAGGGGGGTTGGGGGGATCTTCTGTGGCGTAGTCAAAAAAAACTGGTATTAATAAGAAAAAGTTCATAAAACAATAAATCGGTATTTTGCTATTCAGTAATATTTACCTTATTCAGAAATTGATGAACTTTTATAAATATCAATACATCACAAATTGGCTATTTTGTAATTTAGATATTTATGGTTATATTTTCGACTCGTTTCGTAAACCAAGCGATCGATACAACCACTATAACGAAAGGGTTGCAAGCTAAATCACCTACTTAGTATTTTCGTTTGCCAGAAATAAAACTTCGCTTTAGCTGCATAAATACTGCACAAAAAAAATTTTTTTCTTGACTCTACACCGATCGAAATGGTTTATTAATACGGTGCGTCAAGAGATAGCTTTTTGTTTTTTCGGCAATCAATAGCTCATCAACAACTGCTATCTCCTCTTGAAATTGAATCAAAAGGAAATATTTACATGCAACAAAACCTTCGGTTGCGTAACTGGAAGGACAAAGTTTTGCTGGCTTTTAGTGCCTTGATGATAGTATGTTGCCCCACAGCAGCACTAGCCGATCCTCCTGCTGGTAACTGGCAGCTCAAGTTTAGCGACGACTTCAACGGTTCTGGATTAGATACTGGTAAGTGGACTCCCTGTTTTTATTGGGCTCCCAATGGGTGTACGAATGGCGGCGCTGGCGATTTGCAATGGTTTAGCCCGAATAATGTATCAGTAGGAGGTGGAATCTTACGTTTGCGTGCAGAGCGAAAGCCGTCTAACGGTTTAAACTACACTTCTGGAATGATTGCATCTCACGATAAGTTTGCTTTTCAGTACGGTTACGTGGAGTTTCGCGCTAAAGTGCCTAAAGGCAATGGTTTCTGGCCCACACTATGGTTATTGTCACAAAACAAAAACTGGCCCCCAGAAATAGATGTTGCCGAATTTGTGGGTTCTAATACAAACAATGTCCACATGACGATCCACTATAAAAACGGTAGTGGCGCTCACGAATCATCATCTGGCTGGTGGGGTGGAATTGATTTTTCTGGCGGCTATCATACATATGGCTTGTTATGGGAAGCAGATAAACTTGTTTGGTACGTGGATGGTGTCGAACGGCGGCGTTACACCAATAGTGGCAATATTCCCGACGAAGCAATGTACGTTACAGCAACTCTTGCTCTCGGCAAAGCGTGGACGAATAGCCCTCCCGACAACTCTACGCCTTTACCAAACAATCTAGAAATCGACCATATCAAGGTTTGGCAACGTAATTAAATGGTAATTGGTAATTGGTAATTGGTAATTGATAACTGGTCACTGGTCACTGGTCACTGGTCACTGGTCACTGGTCACTGATAACTGCTCCCTGCTCCCTGATAACTGACTTCCCATTCCCACTACAATAGAAAACGCAGAGCTTTGATTTTCCTTGTGTGGACAAGCCTTCAAATTTGTTACTTAAGCTCAGTCGGCGTTTGTTTGACGATTCAACAGCACAAGAGCAATTTATTCAAGCCTTAACTCAGCCGCAATCTTTTCCTACCTGCATTATCTGGTGTCGGCAAAAGCCTGAATCTTTACCATTTGCAGTAACAACTGCAATTACATGGCAACCTGCTTTTGTAGATTGCGTATCACCTGGTGAAAAACCAGGAAAGTTTCCTTTACATGAGGACGGTTATTACTATTGCTTAGATTTTTCCTCAGTATTTGCTGCTTCAACCTTGCTAGCTATCTCTGAACCAATTTCCACTATTTTAGATATGTGTGCTGCACCAGGAGGAAAAGGAATTTTTGCCTGGAAAGCATTGCAGCCAGAGTTACTGATAAGTAATGAAGTGATTGGTAAGCGTCTGGGAATGCTAGTTTCTAACTTAAAACGTTGTCAAATTAGCCCTGCTGCTGTCACCAATATCGATCCACAGATTTGGAGTCAGCGCTTACCTCATACTTGCAATCTGGCGATCGTTGATGCTCCTTGTACCGGGCAATCTTTACTAGCTAAAGGAGATAAAGCATTAGGATGTTTTCATCCGACTTTAATTCATAAAAATGCTAGCAGACAAAAAAGAATTCTTGCTAACTCTGCTCAAGTTGTTGCTCCTCAAGGCTATCTCGCATACATGACTTGCACTTATTCAATCGAAGAAAACGAGCAAGTGTGCGAGTGGTTTTTAGCTAGATTTCCACAATTTCAACCTGTGAGTATTTCTCATTTAGAGCGCTACCAATCTCATTTAACCACTATTCCTTGTTATCGTCTATTCCCTCAAGATGGTATGGGTGCTGGGGCTTTCACTGCCTTGTTTCAAAATCAGGAAAACATGAGTCAATCAGAATTAAATAAACAACTATTAAGTTTAGAGATGCTGCAACAACAGCAGATCGTACCTAAATTTATTAGCTAAATTTTTCTGTAATGATGGTTTGCATTGATTTTCCCGCTGCTGACCAGTTAAGACGAGTTTCATATTCGTGAAATGAACTATATGCTAGTTGTTTATATTGGGCATAGTTACTAAATAAATGGGCTATGTACTCGCAATAGTCTTTAACGTCAGCGTCTAAGGCAAATAGTTTTCCATTAACATTATCTCGAATGATACTGGGGATACCACCAACGTTAGTTGTCAGGCAAGGAACTCCAAATGAATTAGCTTCGCAAAGCACATTTCCATAAGTCTCAGCTCTGGATGGTAAAATGAGAAAGTGAGACTCGGAAATTAATTGATTTAAGCGATCGCTACCTTCTGGATCGGATTTTTTGATAAACCCAACATTAACCACGTAATCTGGTAACGGTTCGTCGGTTATAGGTTGACAACCAACAACTGTTAACTCGACATCGATACCTAGTTGTTTGAGTTTTTTAGCAACTTTTAAAGCTATATCTCCTCCTTTACGATACCAACTGACTCCGAGAAACAATAACTTACATCGCTCTGCTGTTCTTGCTTCTACTAGATTTTGAATGTTGTCAATCGTGCGATCGCATTTTATGTTAGCTCCATATGGTACGATTTCAACCTTACTGCGATCGATTTGATAGCTATTCATTGCCGCTTCCGCCGCCCAAGTGGAGGGGAAAACCGCCAGTTGCACTTTACTGAGGGCAAGTCGATCGAGCGTTACGAGATTATCGATCGTTTCTTGACAAAGATTGCTAAAATCATCGTAAAAGTCAATGCAAGCTCCATAAGTATTTGTCGTCCATAAAACAATCGGTTGCTGGCATTCTACATAGGCGATCGTAGAAATATCTGGACAAACAACTAATTGAGAGTTACTGTTAGATAACTTGGTATTAATTTGTCGAGCGTAATTCTTTTGTAAATCGAGCGCAGCCCAATCGTAATACGCTTTGGTAGACAAATATTTATACAAACGTCTTTTGAATTTAGTCCTTAGAGAATGCCGTTCTGTTAACGGACCAATATATTCAAAATTAGTAAACCGCTCTTTGAGTGCTTCAGCTTTGTAATAACTCGTGCCACTAAACCCGATTGCTTTTGGATGCCACTTATTGCTGTTAAAAATATCATAATGAGTCACAAAAGCTATGTTCATATTCAGTGAAGCTCAGCAAAATCTAGCAAATTATAACAGAACTTGCTCAAAAAACTAAGCTTACTAGATTAAATCCATAATTAACTTTTTTGCTTCCTTGGCTGCCACAGTCCAGTTGAGCCGAATTTCATACTCATAAAAAGAAGAATTGGCTAATGCTTTATACCGCTCGTAATGCTCGAATAAATGAGTTATGTAAGTGCAGTACTCGGATATATCTGTGTCTAGCTCGAAGACTTTTCCATTCACATCATCTTTAACAATTGTTTTGATTCCACCTACATTTGTAGTTAAACAGGGAACGCCAAAAGAGTTAGCTTCAATTAAAACATGAGGAGCGCAATCAGCGCGGGTAGGTAGGATCAGAAAATGCGAATCAGCTAAAATTCGATCGAGTGCAGTTCGACCATCTGCTGTTGATTTGTTAATATAGCCAATAACTGTAACGTAATCCGGTAAGATTTCCGACTCAGGCGGATGACATCCTACTACAGTTAATTCTGTTGGTAAACCAGCCTCATTTAATGCTTTGGTTACTGCTAAAGCTACATCTCCACCCTTACGCAACCATTCCACAGCAAAAAATAACAGCTTGCAAGTTTTGTTATTCCTCCCTTCCACGATATTATTCACATCATTAAGGCTGCGATCGCATTCTATATTTGCACCCCAAGGAATGACTCTGACCTTTGATGGTTCGACACCGTAAGCGTCAATTGCAGTTTGAGCCGCCCAGTCAGATGTATAGATAATCATCTCACAGCGATCGAGTGCTGCTTTTTCCATTGCCGTAATATTATGAAAGTTTTCTCGACAGAGATTACTGAGATAAGGATAAAAGTTTATCAGGGAATAAAGAGTCGCATCAGACCACAAAATTATCGGCAGATGAGAGTCAAGACAGGAAATAGGCAGAGAATTTTCTGGACATAAGATGGCATCTGACTTGAATTGCGACATTTTCTGTAGGGCTTGATTGGCATAATTGCGCAAAACAGCAGGATCGGTCCAGTGATAGTATTGCTTTTTCAGCACAGAAGTATATATTCGCCGTTTTATTCTAGTCGATAGGGTATTTTTTGCCTCTAAAGGTCCCACCAAATCGAGTTTTACGTTTTGTTCTTCCAAAGTCCGTGCTAGGAAATAGCCTGCTGCACATAAACCTGATTGGTACTTCGGCCACTTTGCCTGGTTCAGGACATCATATGTAGTGAGGTAAGCTATTTTCATGACTTCAGGTATAAGTGGCTATGAGGTTTGAATTATTATGTATTGAATTTGACGATTCTTCGCGAAAAAGCTACTCTCCGAATTGTCCCATGCTAGCATTATCAGTCATTCAAACTACTTAGTGATGAAGCAGACACGATCTATTGACGGTTGTTGACTTTTTCGGTTAAAAAAAGTTCCCTTATCGTTGCTACCTCAGTTTTTATCCATAAGACCATATTATGTATTTCAATATTTGGCAATGCGAATGTTTACGCAAAATACCTCAATCTAGGTATGTCGAGAGGAAGACGATATTATGTGCTATCTGTAGCTAGCATGAGAGCGAAATATAGTTTGAGGACACTTAAGTAATATAAGACCCAGCCACGATACTTGCTGCGGAGCTTTTTTCACTGTAAGTTCAGTCCTATTCTCTGTCAGCAATCTCTACGTGAGAGCGAACACGTAACTTGTCATTCTGATACACGAAACAAACAACGCGCTCTGTTTTGACGGTAACCCTGCATTACAAATTTGTACCTGAAGTATCTCGGGTCGAGAAGGAATAAATTGTTCGTTTTGATACTTGTTTTTTGTCGGTACAACAAGAACGGCGCTGACAACTTTCACAAATACCACCAACTTACATATAAACTACTGAATTACGACATATTTCTATGAAATTGTTATCCCTTGAGGTGTTATTAAATAAACAAATATAAAGTTTTCCCAAGGGTTGACAACTAGATTGCACACCTAATAGTATACTATGGCAATTTCATGGCATGATTATCGGAATGATAGGAGAAATAAACTGGCTACTCAATATGTTTTGGATTGCAATGTCGGTAGATACAGCTATAACTAGTTGGTGTAAATGGTCAGTAGATCGTCAAGTGATAGTCTCAGTCTAAGGCTCGATTGAGGAGCTAATAAATCAATGCGCAAAGTTAACCTATTAAACTTGGATTTTGACAATTTAAGTATCAAAGAACTACTGAGGCAGCTAAAGTCAGGGGTTGTGTTTACGCCTAATGTAGATCATCTGATGAAATTACAATGCGATCGCGAGTTTTTGCGAGCTTACGAAATAGCTGACTACAAACTATGTGATAGTCAAATATTGGTCTATGCCTCGCGATTTTTGGGTACGCCAATTAAAGAAAAAATTTCTGGTTCAGATTTTTTTCCTGCCTTCTGTACCTATCACAGAAACAATGAAAAAATCAAGATTTTCTTACTAGGTGGACAAAAAGAGACTGCGGCTAAGGCACAAGAAAAGCTCAATAAAAAAATAGGTAGAAATATAGTAGTTGCTGCTCATTCTCCCTCTTTGGGGTTTGACCGTAATGAACTAGAATGCGCAGAAATAGTTGAAATGATTAATCGTTCGGGAGCTACAGTATTAGCAATCGGGGTGGGAGCGCCAAAACAAGAAAAATGGATTTATCAGTATCGAAACAAGCTACCTAAGATTGATTTTTTTTTGGCTGTAGGTGCAACAATTGATTTTGAAGCAGGAAATGTCAAGCGAGCGCCGAAATGGATGAGCGAAGTAGGCTTTGAATGGTTGTATAGACTTTTGTTAGAACCTCATAGATTGTGGAAAAGATATTTAGTAGAAGATTTACCCTTCTTCTGGTTAATTATCAAGCAAAAGTTTAACATATATACAATTCCCCATAGAGAGAAGCGGGTCTATAAGTCAGGTAATTAATAGGATGAGATAATCTGTCTGATGACTTTGGTTGAATTTGGTTGAAAGCTTTGTAGAGACACGATATTTCGCGCCTCTACGATGAGCTAGCAACCTCACTGAAGAGAGATTTTCCTACTTCTCACTCATCACTTCTGCGGTCATTTTGGAGTCAATTTGATATAGTCAAATGCTAGCTTATAACTGCTGCTTTGAGCATTTTTATCCACTACGGTAAATTTAAAAGATTTGTTACCAGAGGCATCAAAGGTAATGTTGCCTAAATCTAGCTCCACGTAATCAGAAGATGAAGCATAGAGATCTTGAGGATTACCGCAGTTAGTACCACCAATCGACAGTTGAAATTTGCCTCTATTGTGATATCGTTTGACTCCAACCCTGACATTAAAAGTTCTGGCTTCTGGTACGTTGACTGTATAAGTGACAGAATCACCTACTTTATTCGAGTCAAGCATCGTTCCCATGTGATTGCTTAACTTAGCGTCTGCTTTGGCGTTCCCTAAAAATATTACATGAGCCACGTTAGATTTAGCTGCTACTTTCAACCCTTCAGTTTCAGAAATTATCGGTGTGACTGCGCGTGTTGAGGGACTATCTTTGTGTCGCCACACCTTAATGTAATCGACGTTGGAGTAACTGGGAAACGGAGTTGTCTCATCTGGTGGGGTATTAATCCAAGCCTTACCAAGGGCAAATGTTGCCATCACATACATTGCTTCCGCAGAAATGTGTTCTGTAGCCGTGTAGCGCCGCCGTTCTATACCATCGATATACCAAATGATTTCTTTAGGATTCCATTCCACTGCATATGTGTGGTAGTCGGCAGAAAAATCAGCCCCGGTATATGCCCAAGGAGAGCTTAGGTGCTTGCTAGTCGGAGTGGAATAGTGGTAGGTCATATGCATGTTGTTGGGTTGGCTACCTAAATACTCAGCGATATCAATTTCTGGAGGCCACGCTCTACGTTGAGAAGCTAGCCAAAAGGTTGTCCAAAAACCCCGACCGTTAGGCATTTTTGCTCGCATTTCGGCATAACCATACTGAAAAGCAAACTTATCATGCGAGGAAATCATTCCAGAGGTATATTCATAGCCATTCATTTTGCGTTTTTGGGCTCTCAAACGAAGAATGCCATTGTTCACAAATACATCATCTGGTTGATACCACTGCACGTCTCCACTACCACCATTCGTACAGCCAGTGTTGCCCCACCAATAACAAGTACTCCATTTCTTTTTGTCGAGTTGCGTACCATTAAAATCATCGCTGAACACAAGCGCCCAACCATCGCCAACAGGGTCAGCTAAGACAGTAGTAGGACTGCACAGTACAGCTATGAGGCTCAATCCTTGCAGAATTTTTTTAGTATATTTAAGAAGATGAGGATATCGCTTCACAATATTTTTCCTATGAATAATTAGGGCGATGGTGGAATCTCAAGTGAATTCCTGATAGGTAAGTTATTTGCTGAAAAAAATTTGCACGAGCCAACCTATACTTCAAGCGAAATAGCTGAAGTTAGATAGTTGAAAGCTGGCATGTCAAATTTATGAAGATACTTGCGTAGCTATGGCTATTCGCTCAAGCACATAAATTAGAATAATAAATGTACAGTTAGCTATTAATAAAAGGCTGTTTATTGCCACATAATCTATCTATAAATTGATAGACCTGTTTGAATATTTTCTGTTTGTTTGAGCTAGACGTTTTAATGACTTAAACGCTATTAGCGTTAGCTGTCTATATATAAATTTAATATTTTTTTTATTATGGCTCAATCGAGATTTCACGGAAAATTGTTAATAGAGGGTTTTTACTGAGAGGTGACATGAAATTTTATTGATTCTTTAAAAAATTTTGATAAAGATGTATTTTGCAATACAAAATTTACGTAACTTCTTAAAAAAACTAGATAGCAAAAAAGATTTACTGACATACTTGTAGTAGCAAAAATAAATAACTTAATAAAAAATAAACGTTTAATAGTAACAATAGATCTGCGATCGCACCTAAAAATACGCACGACGTTCTTACTATGTAGTAATATTACTTACACAGATTAATAAATAATTAGTGAGTAGCTAACGGTTAGTAGCTCAACTGACAACTGACAAATTTGTACAGACGTTACATGTAACGTCTCTACCCTGACAACCGAACAACCAACCCTAGCCCCTCTCGCTCAATCTTCATTCCTTAACTGCCATGCTGCGCCAAACGCTGCACCTGCACCCGCAATTAAACCCGTACTCATGCCTTGTAAAGTTTTCATGACAGAATTTTGAGTCAAACAGTCGCTAGTGACATTATTAGCTTGCAAACACTGTTTGCTTTCCGCCCAACTTGACGTACCCCCCAAAATTACACCAGCTGCGCTACAGGAAACAATCAGAAGTGTAAGACGCTTTATTTTTCTATCCATAGATAGATGCTAATTTTTTCTAGTAGATGATTTTTCTCCACTATCTTACTTGCTTGGCGGCTAGATGCAACAGCGAATTTACAGAAAACTGGCAGATGGAGGAAAATGCCCAGAAAAGATTCATCCTACTGGCGATCGCCAGTAGAGCGATTTTCAATTGGGTAAACCAGATCTGTAGGGGCGCACGGCTGTGCGCCCCTACAAATGTCACGTACGCAATCGAGAATTGCTATGAGGTTAAATAACAAGTCGATTTTTCCTGAATAAGGTAATATTGAATTATTTAATGTAAAACAATTAATGGGTACAAAACACCTCGGCACACAGCAGGAGGTTCTCGCCTTAGATACGCTAGTCAGGTTAGTTCGAGCAGCAGAATCGGTATCGAATCGGATTCATCGTCATTTGCTCGATGTAGATTTGACCGTAAGTCAGTTTGGGGTGCTAGAAACACTTTATCACCTGGGACCTCTCCATCAGCGAGATTTAGCAGAGAAACTGCTCAAAAGCGGTGGTAACATGACTTTAGTGATCGATAATTTAGAAAAGCGGCAGCTGGTAAGACGGGAACGAGAAGTCGGCGATCGTCGTTGCATTAAAGTACATTTAACAGAAAAAGGCAAGCACCTAATTAGTGAAATCTTTCCGACGCACGTTGCTGCTGTCGTGGAAGAGATGAGCGTTCTCACCCCAACAGAGCAAACAGAGATGGGACGCATGTGCAAACGGCTAGGATTAGGAGCGAGAGATATTCCTGCGAGTAGGAGTATCCCCAGCCCCTAATTCCTTGTTTTGAGATTGTTGAATAGCAAACAGTCTTTCTGGGCAGAGCAGTTAGAATAGAAATAGATAGAGCATAAGTTTGCCCTAATCGACGTATAAAGTTCTTTGAACTCTCCCAAAGCTAGGTTTTGAACATTTTTTATGGAATCAAGTAGTAGTAATTCTGTCAGCCCTGGTGAGAAATCACCCCCCAGGTTGGCAGAAATTGTAGGAACGGCGATCGCGGTATTGACGCTCATCGTACCTCTACTGGCGATCGCTCACTACTCGTCAAATGACGTGCAGCTAGAGCAGCCCCTTTCCTATTCGCTACAAAGGACAGATAAATAAGAGTGGCTAGTGGCTAGTGGCTAGAGAATTTTAAATTTCTTACTACACCTCACATTTTTTATTTACTGGTCACTGGTAACAGGTCACTGGTCACTGTTCCAAGCCGTCCATATTAGCCTAAAATGCTACAGGTAAAGCGATCGCGCATCGATCGCTATTAGCTGTCATCTTGGAGAATTATTGTGGACTTATCCCGCATTCCGGCTCAACCAAAGCCAGGTTTAATTAACGTTTTGATTGAAATTGCTGCTGGCAGCAAAAATAAGTACGAATACGACAAGGATCTGCAAGCTTTTGCTTTAGACAGAGTGTTATATTCCTCAGTGCAGTATCCCTACGATTACGGTTTTGTGCCGAATACCTTGGCTGATGATGGCGATCCGTTGGATGGGATGGTATTGATGGACGAACCAACTTTTCCAGGCTGCGTCATCGCCGCCAGACCAATTGGGATGTTAGAAATGATTGATGGTGGCGATCGCGATGAAAAAATTCTCTGCGTCCCCGATAAAGACCCGCGTTACGCAAACGTCAAATCTCTCAACGATATTGCGCCTCACCGTTTAGACGAAATTGCCGAATTCTTCCGCAGCTATAAAAATTTAGAAAAGAAGGTCACGGAAATTCGCGGCTGGCAAGATGTCGATCGCGTTATGCCTTTAGTAGAACAGTGTGTCAAAGCTGGTAGCGAAAAAGGTCGCGATTCAGACTCAGAAACTGTTTAAATGCCTAAATGTAGAGACGTTCGTGTAACGTCTCTATACTTAACCCAATTCCCGCCCATGCAACGCACATTTCTCCTCGCAAAAATCCACAATTGCACCCTAACGGGGGCAAATCTTAACTACGTGGGTAGTATTAGTATCGATCGCACTTTATTAGATGCTGTTGGGATATTACCCTACGAACAAGTACAAGTCGTAAATGTGAATAATGGTGAGAGATTAATTACATATGCGATCGCCGCACCGCCAAACTCTGGAAAAATTGAGTTAAACGGTGCTGCGGCAAGATTAGGGATAAGTGGCGATCGGGTGATTATTATGACCTACGCTCAATTAACTCCAGCAGAACTAGAAACTTTCTGTCCTACAGTTGTTTTAGTAGATAGTAAAAATCGATTGTTAGAAGTACGCCGCTACGACGATCTATTATTAGCTCAAGTTTAGTTTTAGCAAAATTATTTTACTGAGCGATCGCGCTAAGTTGTGAAAAAGATACTTTGTTGCTTCGCACCTCAGTATAAAATTTCTTGATGTATACCTATTTAAAACTGCATTGATATTTTGTGATTTATGTATAAGATGACTTTCTTTCCGATCGCGCTTTAGGTAGACTCATAAAGTCAGAAGTTCTACACCAATTAGAGCGATCGCAGTTCTGGTGCAGTGAGGCGATCGCGCCAGCGCAATAGCAAGGGCATGGAATTATGAAGAGACTAATTAAAGGGCTACGGGAGTTCAAGACCAACTACTTTTCAACTCATACGGAACTATTTGAACAGCTTGCTCACGGACAGAAACCAAGGGTTTTGTTTATCAGCTGTTCCGATTCTCGCGTCGATCCTAACTTGATTACCCAAACAGACATAGGGGAATTATTTGTTATTCGCAACGCTGGGAATATTATCCCACCCTATGGGGCAGCCAATGGTGGCGAAGGCGCAGCGGTAGAATATGCAATTCATGCCTTGGGAATTGAGCAAATTGTCGTTTGCGGACACTCCCATTGTGGCGCGATGAAAGGGTTACTGCAATTGGATAAACTCCAGGAAGATATGCCCTTAGTTCACGATTGGCTGAAGCACGCTGAAGCTACTAGACGACTGATAAAGGAAAACTATAAAACTTATCAGACAGAAGAATTATTAGAAATTGCGATCGCGGAAAATGTCTTAACTCAGATCGAAAACCTCAGAACTTATCCTGTGGTTCACTCTAGAATGTATCAAGGCAAGCTGAAAATCTACGGTTGGATCTATCACATCGAAACTGGGGAAGTCTTAGCTTACGACCCTGAAAGCCACTCCTACGTCCATCCTCAATCCCAGCTTGGCGAGTACGATCCTTTAGATGGACCAGTTGCAGGTGAGTTTACAGTTAGTCACGCTCCTCCTCCTCCCATCGCCTGCGATTTTCCCCATCGCCAGCACTATGAAGTTGTTAATAGCGCCGACAATGGAGGTTTACAAGGTTCTTCATCAATATCGTGGCTACCACCGGAACAAGCAGAGCGGATTTATCGGGGATCTAATGGTAGGAAATAACGTAGAGTGGGCAATGCCCACCCTACTGCTCAAAAGAAATTTTTATAGTTGGCTGTAGGAGCGATCGCGAACTTGAATTGACTCAATTGCTTGAATAATTCGCATCAATTGTTGTGCCACTTCTCCACTGGCAAACATCGCCTCTGCTTGAGTAATTCCCGCACTAATATCTGCACAAATACCAGCACGCCATAAATAAAACCCGCCATTCCAAATCGCAGATTGCATCATTTCTGAGGGTTTCCCTTGCAAAACCGATCGCATATCTGCTACTAAATGTTCGGTCGGATCGCAAGGGACATTGTGACTGCTAAAACCATAATCGCGGGATGAAAGGTGCAGGCGATCGATCGCAATTAACCCCGATTCATCGGTTGTGTCGGGTGTAGATAAACCAATAATATTCGTCCGTTCGCGGGGTAGATCGCAACTTCCCTCTAATCCTTTGACTGTCGTAAAGTTGTTTGTACCGCGTAAAGACAAGGCAACTTGAAACATATGTTCCGTGGGAGGATGGACGTATCCCGCCACAATCTGCGCCGCTCCTGCATAGGGACACCACATCAATTCCATCGTGGCAAAAGGCGGACGCTTGCCAATTTGATCGCGGTATTCAAATATTTTTTGAGCTAAAGGAAAATGTTGGGGTAAATAGACAAATCCCAAACCTGTATTCTCAAAAACTTGCTGAGTTTGGTCTAGAGATAACTCAGTCCAATCAACTCCTAACCCTTGCCAGATCTCTACCAGTGGCACGCCGTATTTAGTCGGCATTCGATCGCTACCGTGCATAATCATCGGTTGCCCCGCAGCCGTCAGCAATAGGGCAGTGAGAGGACTTATCGGCGCAGTGCGATCGCGTCCATCGTAGGGAATGCCCAAAACCATCACCGGAGTAGAGCTACCAATAGGTTGTAGTTTTGGTCCCAGTTCGTCGTAAACATCCAACATGCCTGCTAATTCTGCCCCTGTAGGACGTTTAATCCGGTGAGCAATCAGAAACGCACCAATCTGAGCAGGGGTTGCTTCCCCCAACAAAATCATTCGGGTTGCTGCGGCTGCTTCCGTGCGAGTTAAATCCTCTTTTGTATGATTACCGCTTCCCACTTTCCGCAGTAAATCCCTAAATGCGTTGCTCATGATGTAATTGCTCGATCGAAATTCTCAAATTTCTAGTACTTTTGCATTACTAAATTCTAAGGAACGCTGCCAAGAGAGTGAGTAGTAGGTAGAAGTGGCTAGTGGCTAGTGGCTAGTGGCTAGAATTACTTGCTCTGCCGCTCTACCCCTCTGTCCCTCTGCTTCCTTGTCTCCCTTGTCTCCCTTGTCTCCCTTGTCTCCTTCGTTCCCCCACGTCTCTTCTTCTACACTCAGTTTAGGTGGTACGAGTTCTCGCACCAGTTGCCAAAAATATTGAATCGGTGGAATGTTGAGTCGATCTTGACTTGTCACCATCACGACTTGGCGCGATAAACTAGACCCTGGTGCAAGTGAACCATTGCTGTCAGTGTTAGCAATGGGACGAACGGCAAGGGTAGGATCGAGACGAGATTCTACTAGGGCAGACTGCGGCAATAAGGCGATCAGTTCTCCTTGTCGCGCCACTCCCCGAAAGGCATCGAGAGTATTCACTTCTAGCACGGCTTGAAGCGTAGCACCCAGGCGATCGAAACGCTCTTGAACTAAACGCTGCATCCCATAACCGTCTTTAAATACAACTTGAGGATAGCGGATGAGTTCCAACCAGGGAATCTGCTCGTATTGTGCCAATGGATGATTTGCTCCCACCAAAACCTCAATGGGTTCATCGTATAGCACTTCCGTCACCATTTCTGGGCTGGTAGTTAAAAAACGATTATTCATGACGATCGCCAGATCTACCAGTCCATCTTTCAGGACTTTTAAAGCGCGATCGCTCCCCAACGCTGTAACGCGCAGTTGGACATCAGGATAATTGTGACAGAATTTTTGCAGTACCGGAGGCAAATAATGGGCGCATAAAGAATGAATTGCCGCAACGCACAACTCCGGTTGTTTTCCCGCCATCAAATCTGCTAACTCCTCCGTAACGTAGCGCCATTCCTGGCAGATTTTACGGGCACGGGGCAACAGCCGCTCTCCTGCCAACGTCAGCTTAGCCTGTGCTGTCCGATGAAATAGCTGCACTTCTAAGTCGGCTTCCAAGGCTTGAATTTGTCGGCTAATTGTCGATTGGGTAACTCCGCATTTGCGTGCTGCTTGCTGAAAGCTACCTGATTCCGCGATCGCCAAAAAGGCTTGCAACTGTTCTAGCCGCATGATGATGTAGCCTGAATTACAATTTAAGGCATCAATCTAAATTAACCGATCTCGGCTCCAGGTTTAGTAGAACTTGATACAGCTCAACAGCGATCGGTGAGTGGTGGGTTCAGCTTTCTGTTTGGGCGATGCTGTTGGTTTGAGAATGGCAGTTGGTGGCTAACTGTGTGTTAGCGGGCGATCGCGCTGACTTTGATGCAGAAGTATGCCAATGTAAATATTGCATAAAGCTGCAACCAAAATAATAAGTGGTATTTCTATTCATTTTCTAAAAGCTAAAGTATCAAGTAAGATGTCTAGTTTTTATACTTTCTACCTTCACTATTAGGAGGGCAAGTTTTTTTAACTAACCTCAGTATTAATACGAAAAAATTCATTAATTTTTTTGTGAGTTCTTCTCATGACTCACTTTTTACCGATCGCTGTCAACTGTTTGCCATTTCCATCAACTGTGCTTCGCTTAGTATTGAAATTCCCAGTTTTTGTGCCTTGTCTAATTTAGAGCCAGCTTCTTCACCGACGACAAGGAAATCTGTTTTCTTACTGACTGAATCTGTAACCTTACCTCCAGCCTTTTGAATCAATTCTTTTGCCTCATCCCGCTTCAGTGTGGGTAAAGTTCCAGTAATAACGAAAGTTTTACCCCCTAGTGGTAAGGATGCATCGTTTTGTCGAGCCGTTTCTTCAACTGCTTCCCCAGCTAACTTCAAACCAGCTGCTTGCAGTCGAGCAATTAAAGACTGATTTGCTGGAATGCGGAACCAATCGTAGACCGAATGAGCAATTTCTGCGCCAATTCCGTAAACTGATTCAATATCTGTGGTTTTTGCTGCTGCTAACTGCTCGACTGTAAAAAACTTTTGGGTCAATACCTGAGCGTTGACGCTACCTACGTGACGAATACCCAAACCATATAATACCCGCGACCAAGGTTTAGTTTTAGAAGCGGCGATCGCCTGCACCAATTTTTCCGCTGACTTCTGCCCCATGCGTTCTAACTGCATTAGTTTTTCAGCATCCAGATTGTAGAGATCGGCAACAGAATGAACCACACCGCGATCGACTAATTGATGTACTAGCTTTTCCCCCATGCCATTAATATCTAAAGCATCTCGACTCACCCAGTGTTCCAAGGCTCCCTTGAGAATTGACGGACAGGAAGCATTGACGCAGCGCGTAACTGCCCCTTCTTTGATAACGGGTTGGCTACATGTCGGACAGTGGGTAGGCATTTGAAAAGGTTGGGTTCCGGCGGGGCGTAGTTCTGGCAATACCCGCACGACTTCAGGTATTATTTCCCCAGCCTTACGGACAATTGCCGTATCGCCGACGCGGATATCCAATTGAGCCACGCGATCGCTATTATGTAAAGTCGCGCGAGAAACCGTCGTTCCTGCCAACTGCACTGGACGCATAATTGCCATCGGAGTCAACGCCCCCGTTCTCCCTACATTCACCGCAATTTCTTCGACGCGGGTGGGAGCTTCCTCGGCTGCATATTTTAAGGCGATCGCCCAACGGGGAAACTTTTGCGTAAATCCCAATTGCTCTTGGAGGGGTAGAGAATTTATCTTCACCACTACCCCATCGGTCATGTATGGTAAATTTAACCGTTCGGTATCCCAATATTGGTAATATTCCGCAACTTCCTGCACTGTAGGGCATAACTTGCGATGGGGATTCACCTTAAACCCCATCTGCTGTAATAACTCTAAAGCTTCCCATTGAGTTTGGTAGACACTCGCATCATCTCTACCAGCAACGTGTAACGTATAAGCAAAAAAATCCAATCGCCGTTTATCGACAATGCGAGGATCGAGTTGGCGCAACGTCCCCGCCGCCGCATTACGAGGGTTAGCAAATGGTGGTTCGCCCTTTTGCGATCGCTCTTGATTGATTTGCTCGAATACATCTAGGGGTAAAAATGCCTCTCCTCTCACTTCTACCTTTGTAGGAGGATTTTCCACCTGCAACCGCAAAGGAATCGCACGAATTGTCTTGACATTCTGGGTAATATCTTCACCCATCACGCCATCACCCCTAGTTACCCCCCGCACGAGTAAACCATTTTCATAAGTTAAGGCGATCGCCGAGCCGTCAATTTTGAGTTCGCAGACGTATTCTTGTAGAGGTGTTGCGTGCAACGTCTCTACAGGCGCAGTGCGCCGCCACCGTTGTTCCCAAGCCTTCAATTCGTCAATGTTAAAGGCATTTTCCAGACTGTAAAGCGGGATGTTATGACGCACTGAGAAGAATTGGGTAGCGGGTTTTTCTCCCACCCGTTGTGTTGGACTATCAGGGGTGATTAAGTGCGGATATTGGGTTTCAAGTTCTTGTAATTCTCGATAAAGGCGATCGTAGACCGAATCTTCCATTATCGGGTTGTCTAGGACGTAGTAAGCATAGCTAGCGTTCTGTAATAACTGCTGCAATTCCCGTACTCGCTGTTCCACCAACATCTCCTTCTACATCGCACTTAGCATTCTTTTCTAGGTTACTGAGTTTAATCAATATCGTCGCCTCTATGGAGAACCGATCTTAGTTTTTTTGTACTATTCTACGCAATAAACTGTAGAAAATCTCACTAAATCTTGATTGTTTTTCCTGACAAGTTTAATAGCGGTTTTCAATTGGATGCAATACACGTCTGGTAGGGGCGCACAGCTGTGCGCCCCTACAAATGTCATCCATACAATCGAGAATTACTATAAATCAAGCAAATTTAATTACGTAAATTGAATTCTATAAACACATAACCTAAAGATTGACTCGATCTGTGTATTTGATATTTATAGCAATTCCAGATCGTTCGCAAACAATAAGTGGTTTGTTCAAAGGGCATTGCCCACTATACATTGATATTTCACGCATTCAATAGAACTACTATATTTCAGAATATTAATTATTGGAACTAATAAAAATGATTTTAATTTTTAGTTAAACAGGTCTTAATTATAAAACCGTATATTCACTGAGGTATAGCTAATTTAATGATTGGTTGAATTACCAACCAGTCCTCCTGAGAATTAATCGCCAATTACCAATTACCAATTACCAATTACCACTTTGTCATGAGGAGTGAAAATATGTTGCGTCTTTCTCGCTTAATCGTGCTAGCATCAGCAGTTGTAGCGCTAGTTGGTGCAGATAGAGTGGATGCGCAGCGATCGCCAGCAGATACTTTAACAGGAAAACCGCCAATTGTTATCGGACACAGAGGTGCAAGCGGCTATCGTCCAGAGCATACTTTAGCAGCATATGAGTTAGCGATCGCAATGGGTGCAGACTATATCGAGCCGGATTTGGTTTCTACTAAAGATGGGGTGCTAATTGCACGACATGAAAATGATATTACCGGAACAACAGATGTTAGCGATCGCCCTGAATTTGCCAAGCGCAAAACGACTAAAACCATTGACGGTATAGAATATACAGGATGGTTTACCGAAGATTTTACCTTAGCAGAAATTAAAACTCTTAGAGCTAAAGAACGCATACCCGAATTGCGTCCAGGTTCGGCACAATTTGACGGACTTTATGAAGTACCAACTTTGCAAGAAGTTATCGATCTAGCTAAGCGCAAAAGTATTGAAACTGGAAGAGTCATCGGAATTTATCCTGAAACAAAACATCCTACTTACTTTGATTCTATCGATTTATCTTTGGAAGAGCCTTTAGCCAAAGTATTGCGAAAAAATAATTTGAATGATGCTGACGATCCAGTATTTATTCAATCTTTTGAAACTGCCAATCTAAAGCAATTAAACAAATTGGTCGATGTTCCACTGGTACAATTATTCGATGAAGTTGATGCCAAACCCTACGATTTTGTCGTCAGCGGCGATTCGCGTACCTATGGCGATCTAACATCTCCTGAAGAATTAGAAAAGATTGCCGAATATGCAGATGGAATTGGACCTTTTAAAAGATTAATTATTCCCAGCGAACCTGTGGATGAAAATGGAGATGGCAAGCCAGATGATGTCAACGGCGACGGACAACTTAGCGAAGCTGATAGACGTTTAGCAGCAGAACCAACATCTTTAGTCGATGACGCACACGCCGCAGGTTTACTTGTCCATCCGTATACTTTCCGCAACGAATCCTTCTTTTTAGCGATCGACTACGACAATAACCCAGAAGCCGAATACGAGCAATTTTATCGCTTGGGTGTAGATGGCTTATTTAGCGACAACCCAGATACAGCTTTTATCGTCCGCAACCGTGTTGCTTGTGGAACGCAAAATCCAAAGTACAGCCAACAAAGTAGAAATCGCCGGGTTTGGAATCCTGGGGGTACGGGAAATCCTTGTTTGTAAAATGTCACGCAAAGGCGCAAAGGCGCTAAGTATGCTTAGCGTCTTCGCGTCTTTGCGCGATCTTTAAAGCGTGAAATAGAAAGTTGCACCCTCTCCCACCTTACCTTCCGCCCAAATTTGTCCTCCATGACGGTGAACGATCCGTTCGACGGTGGCTAATCCAATTCCAATACCAGGAAATTCAGCGGGTGAATGCAAGCGCCCAAACGCTACAAAGAGTTTGTCAGCATAATTTTGATTGAAGCCTGCACCGTTGTCGCGAATAAAATACACGACGCGATCGTTTTCTGGCTGTAAATTAAATTCAATCCGAGGATGGTTTTGATTTGCTGTATATTTCCAGGCATTACTGAGCAAATTCTCTAGCAGCACGCGCAACAGTCTAGTATCTCCAGTGACAATTATTTCTGAGGCGATCGCCCATGTAATTTGTCTTTCTGGTTGTGTTTCCTGAAGCTTGGCGGCGATTTCGGTGGCTAATTCACTTAAATTGACTTCCGTGCGTTGCAACTCGCTACGGTTCACCCGCGATAAAGCTAACAAGCCTTCTATGAGTTCGCCCATCTGCTGAGTGTTACCGCGAATGCGCTGGAGATAGTCTTTACCGCGATCGTCTAGCTTGTCTGTGTAACGGCTGAGTAATATCTGACTAAAGCCATCAATTTGTCTTAATGGCGCTCTCAGGTCGTGGGAGACTGAATAAGAAAATGCCTCTAACTCTTTGTTAACGGCTTCAAGTTCGGCTGTGCGATCGCTAACGCGGCGTTCTAAGCTTTGATTTAATTCTCTGATTTCTTGCTCGGCTCGTCGGCGATCGCTAATATCAGTAAAGGCAACGATAGCATAGACAATATTGCCACAATCCTCTCGAATTGGCGTAGCGCGGACTTCAAGGTGAAGAACGTTATCATCTCGATGCAGCGATAAATCGTCAACAATAACGGTTTCGCCTTTTAATGCCCGCATCATTGGTAATTCTTCAGTCGGGTAGGGGCGATCGCCGCGATAGACCTGATAAAATTTCACTAATTCCTCTGATGTCGCATCTGAGATAATGTTGCCGAGTAGATGTTGTGCTGTTTGATTGGCGTAAGAAATTTTACTACTTGAATCGTGAACGATTACGCCCACGGGTACGGCTTCTAAAAATTGATGCAATTGCCTTTCGCTAGCTGATAGCGCTACATTCAAGTCTTGCATCTCGGCAAAAGACTTTTGCAATTCTACTGCCATACTGTTGAAGGATTTAGCCAGTTCGCCAATTTCATCCGAACGTCCGAGTTCTTCTACGGTTTTATCCCATTCTCCATTGGCAATATGTTTAGCACTAGTATTTAGGCGTTGAATTGGTTTGGCAATCCATCGAGTTGTGAAAATTCCAATTATGACTGCTACGAGTAAAGCCACGACACAGAGTAGAACTGTTGTCCGAGTCGTGGCGTAGATATCTTCCATGAAATCGGCTTCTGGTATGACTGCGACTATCAGCCAGTCAATCCCCCAACTATCTTGAAAAGGATGTATATCTACAAAATATCGCTGACGATCTTGGCTAAATTCTAGCCGTTGTGGGCGATCGGTATTTATAAATTTGTGCGAGTTTGTCGTTAGATATCGTGCCGTAGATCGAACCAAGGGATTTTTACTTTCTGATGCTTTGAGGCGTTGCAATTTGCCTCCTTGCACAATTGAGAATGGCTGATAACTATCTGAAGATGCTACTAGTAAACCTGAGCGATCGAGGATAAAAATTTGTCCCGATTTACTAATTGGAATATGATGTAGGTAATTGCTAATTCTTGAGAGTTTTAAAGGAGTATCTAGGACTCCAAGTAAATTTCTGTTTTGGTCGTAAACTGGTAAGACTGCATCGATCGCCATTTCTTTCTGGTTAAACCAAATATAAACAGGACTCCAGGCAGCTTTACCCTTTTGAACTGCTTCTTGATACCAGGGGCGAGTTCTTGGATCGTAATATGGAGTGACTTGAACGAGTTTTCCTCGCTGTCCTTGACTGTTGACTGTATATGTATAATATTTGGGATTAGATGGATCGTTGACAACTTCAATATGCAGCCTGCCATCTGTGAGGCGATCGATCCCGACATACTCTCCTTTCTGATTTCCCCAAGCTGTATAGGGAACGATCTCAAACGACTGCATTTGGTTTAATAATAAGCTTTCAAATTCAGCTAAAGGTGCTGTTACTAGATTCTCTTCAATGACATTTTGATTAACTTGATTGAGGAGATGTGGTGTTTGTAAATAAGTTTTTAGTTGTAGGTAAAGGCGTTCGGCAATCTGAGTTTGCAATCGTTCGGAAAGATCGTTGACTGCCCTTTGTCCATTTTGAAACGAAAGATTTCCTACTAATCCTACTATTGCAATAACTTGCAACACAAAAGCAGTTAGAAGGAGATTTTGTAAAGAAGTCTTACCTAAGACTTGGGTAAGGAATTTATACAGAAAGCGCATAGAGTTCTAAGCTTGTTGCCCGATCGAAGCCGCGATCGCGCTGTGGCGATCGTCATTCACAATTGCATTGTTGACTTACTCTTCTTAGATTTACAATTAGTAACTAAAAGCTATTTACAGAAAATTAACTATTAATAATTATAGAAATAGAGATTTTCTTAACATATATTTTATTACACTAATTAATATTAAATTAAGCAACCGCCTCTGTTGCCAGACAATGAGTATAGTCTTCATGATGTCAAGCTTTTGCAATATTTTGTATACTAGGCAATGTCACGCAAAGACGCAGAGGCGCAAAGGACACTTAGCGTCTTTGCGTCTTGGCGCGATCGCAAATAAAAGATGTCATTTAGGGAAGAAATCGATTATCCTCTATCTAGCTACAATTTTGAGGAGATGGAGATGAGGATCTGGATAGCCTGCTTTTTCATCCTATTTGCGATCGCTCAGTTGTTCGATTGGATGAAACAGTTGTCCCTACCCTTGCCTATTTATATATTAGGCGGATTGTTTTTAGCGATCGGTTCAAATTCTAACAAAAGCATTTTTGGTAAAGTTATTGACGATCTACTAGCTGGTGCTGGCTATCCTGGCGATCGATCTGGATCGGATAGTGGCGATCGTTTTTTGGATGAAACAAAATCGTAATCAGTTGTTAGTGACTAGTGGCTGGTGACTAGATACTAAGAATTTAGCTACGCACCACACATCACTCTCTGGCTCGTTACTTGTTGTCTCTATCAGTTTAAAAAACTCATAAAAATAGAAATATTTGTCATAAATGTAACTACAGTACCAATAATGACTCCTTTCATTCTGCCCCACTGTTGCGTGCGTTTTAACCACAAAATAATAGGAATTGCATAAAATAATTGCCATATTCCTAAATAGAATCCTACTAAAATTGTATTTGCAGCTAACAGAGGATTAAACATGCTAATGAAAAATGCTGCAACTTTTAATACCGTTAAAATAGCTAGATGAATTCCTAGTAGAAAAAATAATCCAGAAAGGATTTTTTGAAATTCTTGCTGATTGAATCTTTTTTTTGTTTTCATTTTTTAATAATACTCTTTAGCTATATTTTCATCTTTACTTGTAACCAACCGCTGACAGCTTAAATTAATAAGATAAAATTCCCGACTTTGATGATAAAACACCTGTTAATTACCAAATTGCACTATTTTACCATCAATCTGAACGATCTTAAGACAAGATAGTTTTGCGATCGCGCGTTAAAAATATCACCTCAAAATTTGTTGATTGGGCAACAGACATTAACTCTCGCCATATCAGCAACAGCATTTAGCAAGAAAATCTGAAAAATCTCGTTTTCAGAATTTTGACTTTTACCTTTTAACTTTTGACTTCCTTATTTCCCCATGTTCCGTTTTAGCTTTTCCAACTCATCGTCAGTTTCCCAACGGCGAAAAGCTGCATCCAAATCGTCTGCACCGCTGGAGAAGCTGCGACTTTGATTCCAGCCAGCCGTATCAAAGCGTTGAGAAGACTGAGTAGCACGATTAGCCTGCACTTGTGCGGCTTTTGCTTGTACCTCCTGACGGCGTTGCTGCACTTTTTTGAGTAATTCTTTAGCTTGACTAATCCGTTCCTTAATTCCTTGCATTTGTCCCCAGCGTTGATTTCCTTCGCGCAATAACGCTGCTTCTCGCTGCTGTGCTGGTTCTGCTAAGTCAAGCCGATTAGCCGCTTTTGCCTTCTCAATCCGAATGTGCCATTTTTGAATTTCTTGTGCTGTAGTGAGAATTTCATCCTGCGATCGCTTTTCTTGTAACTGGAGTTCTGCAATTAACTTTAAAGTATCTTCCTCTTGTTGCCGCAACTGTTCCGATAGCGCTTCTATTTCTAAATGAGGATTGTTCCGCAAGAATTCTTCTAAACGGCTTTCTAAAAAACGGCTGAAATCGTCAAATAAACCCACTGTGAGAACTCCAATTAATAAATGTAGGGTGGGCATTGCCCACCCTACTGTCTATGCTAATACTGTCGATTCAGTAGAGGTACGACGAGAACGCACCTCCAAGTAAACCAGCAGTGCGTTGACATCCGCTGGATTTACGCCACCAATTCGCGCTGCTTGTCCGATCGTCAGCGGTTTAACTTTAGCAAGTTTTTCCCGCGCTTCTTTCGAGAGGGTGTCAATTGCCCCATAATCTAAATCTGGAGGTAAGGGGCGATTTGCTTGACGGGTGATTTGGTCGATTTGATTTTGCTGGCGTTGTAAATAGCCAGAATACTTAATTTCAATCTCCGCTGCTGTTTTTTCTACCAGACTCAGATCGCTATTGCCCAATCCGTGAGTTTCTAAATTAGTGTAATGGAAACCAGGACGACGCAACAGATCGGCTAAAGTAATCGAACCTTTAATTGCTTGTTGAGTCGCAGAGGCGATCGCAATGCCGATCTCATCGTGTTCTTTCAGCCGTGTCGTATGCAACCGTTCTTTTTCAGCGGCAATATTTGTCTGCTTGCATGTAAACAATTCCCAACGGCGATCGTCAATTAAGCCGATCTCCCTCCCTACGGGAGTCAAACGGCGATCGGCATTATCCGATCGCAACAATAACCGATATTCCGAACGACTGGTCAGCATCCGATACGGTTCGCGTAAGTCTTTGGTACACAAGTCATCAACTAACGTGCCGATATAACTCTGTTCGCGGGGAAATACGATAAATTCTTGGTGACGGACAAATCGCGCTGCATTCACCCCAGCCACAAAACCTTGGGCGGCGGCTTCTTCATAACCCGTCGTACCGTTAATCTGTCCTGCACAGAATAAGCCTTCAATTTTCTTCGTCATCAGCGTGGGATAGCACTGCGTTGCGGGTAGATAATCGTATTCCACCGCATAAGCAGGACGCAGCATAGCACAGTTTTCTAATCCAGGTAGCGATCGCAGCATTTGCAACTGAATTGCTTCTGGTAGCCCTGTGGAAAATCCTTGAATATAAAGTTCGGGAATATCTCGTCCTTCCGGTTCGATAAAAATTTGGTGGCTTTCTTTGTCGGCAAACCGGACGATCTTATCTTCAATACTAGGACAATAGCGCGGTCCCTTCGCATCCACCCAGCCGCCATACACGGGCGACATGTGTAAGTTTTCTCGAATAATTCTATGGGTTTCTGCTGTCGTGCGAGTAAGGTAGCAAGGCACTTGTTCCCGTTCCACCCACACTTGAGGATCGAAACTAAACCAGCCGACTCGATCGTCTCCTGGCTGAATTTCTAAATTACTGTAATCTACCGATCGCTTGTCTACTCTAGCGGGAGTTCCCGTCTTCAGCCGTCCGGTTTCAAAACCCAACTTATTTAAAGTATCCGTCAATCCTTCTGCGGCAAATTCTCCAGCGCGTCCGGCGGGCATGGATTTATTTCCTACCCAGATCCGTCCGCCGAGGAACGTTCCTGTTGTCAGTACAACAGCTTTGCACTCAAACGCCACGCCGAAGTAAGTTTCTACCCCGACAACTTCATCGTTTGCACCCAGGACTAAATCTGTCACCATCCCTTCGCGGATCGTCAGATTCTCTTGGTTCTCTACGATGCGCTTCATCACAGCCGCATATTCCCGCTTATCTGTCTGCGCCCGCAACGCCCACACAGCAGGTCCTCTAGAGGCGTTCAGTACCCGCTTTTGCAGATACGTGCGGTCTGCCATTTTGCCAATTTCTCCACCCAAAGCATCCACTTCATGAACGAGTTGGGATTTAGCGGGACCTCCTACTGCTGGATTGCAAGGTTGCCAAGCAATTTTATCGAGATTCAACGTCAGCAGCAAAGTTTTACAACCCAAGCGTGCCGCAGCTAGGGCAGCTTCACAACCAGAATGTCCTGCACCGACGACAACGACATCATAGGCATCGAGAAATTGAACGGAAGTAGGCGATCGCATGGTCTTGCTTGACTTGAAAGCAGTAGTTACCAATCTCGATTGTAACTGTTTCGACCGTCTCCGAAATTTTGGCGATCGCTTCACATTCTATTTGTAGACTATCCAGCAGTTTTACTGAGGAGGTTTGCCGCAAGCATACTCTAATTTAGATGTGAATAGCTCGGAATCTGAGAAAAATTCTTTTATGTCTGGTGTTTTCAGTCTTCTCTATCGCAAATGGTTGGGTAAATTAGAATACTTACTCATAGCAGTTTCTATTCTTAGCTTTATTGCTTCTTTCTCAGGCAATAATATTTTTACTATTTCAACTCCTATTTTTTTATTTCTATCTCTGCACGCTAATATATCTAAACAAAAATATCTGCATGAAAGTCGCCAGCCACAAGATCGATTTTTTCAACTAGAACAGCTTGTCCTATCTCGGGATGTCAATCTTGCTGACATTCAAGCTACATTATCTGAAATTGATAAGCTATATTTAGATTTTTCTCAAATTCAACAACGATTTGTTATTATCGAAGACTTTTTAAAACCATACAGACTTGATACTCAAAACTTAAATTTACAACAACTTTTGAACGGGTTGGAAGCAAATATTAAAAGAACAGAACGACAATACAATCAGGGTCAAATACTAGAATCACAGCTAATTTTACAAGAACAAATTACTCATATAGAAGAACAATTATTATACAATCTCGAAAACCATACGCCAGCCCCCGACAACCTTCAGACGTTGACTCAGCAAATTCAAGATTTAAGCGATCGGGTAGTAAGTTACTCAAATGTTCAAGCCGAAGATCGAGTTCAACAGTCGCAAGTTAATGAAAAAGTTCAAAAGTTAGAGCGGCAATTTAATGGTTTACCATTCATTGAATTCTTAAATCGGATAGCACAATTAGAAGAACTGAACGAACAAGTTAAAAATAGCTTGACAGAATCTAAGCGCGTCACAAAATCTCTGAAAGGAGAGGTTGAATCGGTCAGTCAAAAACTCCAATGTATAATTACGACAGCCTCAACCGCACAAACTGAAAATTGCGATCGCCAGCCATCTTCAGAACTACAAGCAAGCTACGAGCAAAATGCAGAAATGACTCAGCGTCTTGCTAAAGAAGTTAGCTCTTTACGCAAACAAACGCAAGCAATTTTGAGTAGTTTATCAGCTAGAATTACCCAGCTACGCATAGAGGTCGATAAGCAACACCATTCTGAGATATCTCCAGCTAAAATCCCAGTAAATACAGACGAACTAGCAACCTGGGCTGGAGAAATTGGCGATCGCCTTCCAAAGTAAGTATACGTTGTAGGGGCGCACAGCCGTGCGCCCCACAATCTCGTGCGCCCCACAATTTCGTGCGCCCCACAATTTGTAGTAGTGCGAGATTCCATTGTAACCAGAGATTGTAGATTGTTGACAATCTACAATTAGCAATTTATCATTCTTCCTAGTGTTAACTCTCTGAGGTACGAAGTGGTGGAACTCAGACACTCTAACCTAGCAATCGTCGCGAAAAGTTTGGACATTCAAGCAGCCGAGGCGATTCGAGAACAAATTCTTAGTGGTGGATTTCCGCCTGGTTCGCGCCTGCTAGAAATTCCGCTATCAGAACAACTCAATCTCAGTCGAGGAACGATCCGTTCTGCACTACAACAACTGACTTACGAGGGTTTGGTGGTACAAATTCCCTACAAGGGTTGTGCTGTGTTGGAACTGAGTTCTCAAGATGCTTGGGAACTGTATACGTTACGCAGTGCATTAGAAGGTTTAGCCGCCAAATTAGCCGCTGCTGCAATGACAGCCGATAAAGCTGAAATTTTAAATAGTAGTTTAAAACAACTGATCGAGGCAACAAAAAGCGATCGCCGTGGTAAAGTTGCAGATGCAGACTTTGCCTTACATCAAGCGATCGTCCAGCTATCAGAACATCAGAGATTGCAACAACAATATCAAATTGTCGGGCAACAAATTCGCTTGTATATTGCCTCTTGTAATACTCTGATTCCCGATGTCGAAGAAATTATCGAGCAACATAGGTTATTAATTGAAGCAATTTGTTCTGGAAACACAGCTATTGCCGAACGAATTGCTAAGGAACATAATGTCGATGGGGAAGAATTGATTAAACATTTAGAAAAAATAGAAATCAAAAACTTTTAAAACATAAAAATTGTGTATAGTTTTGTTCTGGCACAATGCAAAGATTAGATATGAGGAGACAACATAATGCTCGATTTAAACAACTATGAAGTCTTAACCTTTGACTGTTACGGTACGATGATTGATTGGGAAACTGGTGTTTCAACAGCGATCGCCCCTATTCTTTCTAACCATAATATCCAACTAACCAACGAACAGATCTTTGATGCTTTTGGTGAAATCGAAAATGAAATAGAAGCAGGCGAGTATATTAAATATCGGCAAGTGCTGAGAAATGTTGTCGAAAAAATGGGCGATCGCTTCGACTTTACACCAAATCCTACAGAAGTAGATGCACTAGCTAATTCTTTAACTAGTTGGCAACCCTTTTCTGATAGTGTAGAGGCGCTAAAAGTCTTAAAACAGAAATTTAAACTAGCTGTAATTTCTAACGTGGATAACGATTTTTTTGCTGAAACAGTCAAACATTTACAAGTTGATTTTGATTATGTTATTACAGCAGAACAGCTAAAAAGTTATAAGCCCTCTCATAATAATTTCTACGCAGCATTTGATAGAATTGGTTTACCTAAAGAGAAAATCTTACACGTCGCAGCTAGCGTGTATCACGATATTGTACCCGCTAAAACTTTGGGTATGACTGCGGTGTGGGTAAATCGGCGCGGAGTTAAGCAAGATTCTGGTGCAGATTTAGAAATACCTGATTTAAAAACTTTAGCCGCTCTGGTTGGTCAAAAGTAGCGATCGCTTTTCAGTTAGATGACGTAAATTTCATCTATACGGCACTATCAATGTTAGAAAAAAGTGTGGAAGATCCGACTAACTTCTGCTAACAACGAGCGCCGCAAACACATGTAGGTCAATTTTTAGCGCTTCCTTGCCAAGAAAGAACGTTTAACACTAATACTTAATAAAACCGAGATAAAAAGAGTAAATAAGCAAAAAAGGTTGTTTTAAGAGCATTTTTAAACAATTCGACATAATAAATCCCCATCACGCTCACTTGACTTAAACAACAAGTATGTTGCTAAACTAGTCAACAGCTTAAACAACAGATATGTTGCTTAAGTGAATAACAGACGCTCTGACAATTATCTGATGCACGCATTCGCTGAGCTATACACAGTTAGCCGGGTAAAGTTTTGAAACAGCGTAGCTTGTGGTTAGCACGGCACTGAGTTATTGTCAAGAGGAGCAAGATAGTCAAAGCACCAGCTTGTAGTGTGGAAAGGAGTTTTGCGATCGAGACAAAAGCGGATTGCGTTTTTGTTGAGATTCGGATTAACCGTAACGCGATCGAAGGGTTGGCAAGCTTTAAAGTAAAGCAGCCAGGGCAAGTGGAAGTGAGTAAGGCAGAAAAGGTGCTGCTGAACCTGTGAACTTACGATCCAGTTAGATATAGGAAAGATATGAATGCCATCTGGAACAACGTTAAAGAGGGTGCGATCGACTTCTGCCACAACTTTGGCTGGGCATGGTGGCTAGAAATTGACACCCAGAATCCACTCTGTACGTATTACTTCGGTCCCTTCCTTACTGCTAGAGAAGCTCAAGCTGCGAAGACTGGCTATGTAGAAGATTTAGAGCAAGAAGGAGCTACAGAAATTACGGCAATAATCAAACGCTGCAAACCAGAAAAATTGACGGTTTCAGCAGATTTGGCATAAAAGAGCGTCCCAGTAAAATCAGCATTCAGCACTCAAATGTGGCATTTCTTCGGGAGAAAACTGAGTTTTCAAAGGTTTCCATAATCATGATTCAAGTACTCAATCGCGCTGCAACAAATCAAAGTAGCGTTCTGTGCTGCTATACCAATGCTACTAACAGCCTTCAAATTGCCCGCATTACCAATATTCCTCACTGGTGGTTTGAGCGAGTTGTGTTTCCAGGGCAAAGATTATTATTTGAAGCCGTACCAGATGCCCGGTTAGAAATTCATACAGGTGCGGCAAGCGGCTCGATTCTGTCGGATAAAATTCCTTGCGATCGCCTTCGCGTCGGTGAATCGTCAGTTCATTCCGAGGACGACGAGTTCAGCTCGCGCAACTATTAGCACTTGTGCGAGTGCAACTGATGTTTAGTAGACTAAGGCAGGAAAACCAGGACTATGGAAAACATCAAACCAGATTGGAGTTAAGCATAACCTGAATTCGAGAGCATTTCATGTCTCAACTAGAGCAACAAAACTTGGAATGGTGGGCAGAAATCGTGACCGATCGCCCCCTTTGTACCTACTACTTTGGACCTTTTGCCACAGCCAAGACTGCCAAACTCGCTCAGCTAGCGCATATAGAAGATTTCGAGCAGGAAGGAAGCAAGATCGTCTTTGTAGCCGTCAGGCGATGCCAATCGCAATTACTAACAAGCTTTGAGGATGAATAAATTTACATGTATCATTTCGCTTGAATCGAGTAGCCGCAGCAGCGATCGCCGCTATTCATCCATTGGGTGCGCTCGATAATACACTCTGGCAAAACCGCCGCAAAAATTTCTAACTCATGACCGCAAACAAAGGAACATGACTTGGCAATTTTGGCGATCGCGCAGTTATGTTCGGTGAGGACAAATTTATCCTTGGAATTACTAGGATCGCCACTTACTACTAAATGCCATTCTGCCATATACCCTTCTCGTTGACGAAGTTCTACTAGTTTTGCCACTCGCTCTTGCAGCGAACCGTTTCCCAAGTATTGGCGATATTTGACAACTTTACGTTCCCACTGCTGGCGGAGAATTGCTCTTACTTGTTCTTCCCCCACCATGTCCGTTAAAGTATCTAAAAATGAAATGGCAAACTCATCGTAACTATGGGGAAAGCTAGCTCTTCCTTGACGGCTAAGCTGATAGACATGATGCGGTCGCCCCATGCCAACTGGCATCGGTTGATACTCAATCAGCTGCTCATTCTGCAAATTTTTCAGATGCCGCTGTGTTGCTTGCCGACTAATTGATAAAGCTTTCGCCAACTGCTGTGCCGTTGCTTGTCCTTGTTTCAGTAAATAAGCCAAAATCTCCTGTTTGGTAGAATAAGACTCAGTGGTCGTCATAGTTCTATCTCCTAACCTATTCAGTAATAGGTCAAGGGCAGTTGGAACTGTTTGCCAATCCTTCTCTCAATAATCTGCATTATTGAGCAAAGCAATTGTTCGGCTTTAGTAGCGCTTTTGTTGTTGAGCTAGCCTTATCAAAATTATGCAACAAAATTAGGCAACAAAGTAGTTGTTTAACTCCAGAGGGTAGCCAATTACAAGCAATCCTAGCTATGGTGGGAAAAGTCAGATTTTATATGCAGACTATATAAAGAACGATCGAATTGATACTCTTCGCGAGAGATAGCATAATACAGCACGTCTAATCCTTCTTTATTAGCGCGCTGGACAAATCTCATACCAATTCTTTCCATTACTCGCACCGAAGCAATATTTTCAACATCAGTATTAGTAATAATCTGCTGAAATTTATGTTCTGTAAATCCATATTGAATCATGGCTGTTGCAGCTTCTGTTGCTAGTCCTTGACCCCAATATTGCGGTGATAAACCATAGATTAGTTGTAATTCTGGTGGCTTTTCGTAAAAGAATCGGAAACCACAGAAGCCAATTAATTCTGAATTTTCTTTAAAAAAAATACTCCACTGACCAAAACCGTGTTGTTCAAAACACTTGGTATTGTTTTCAATTTCTGTGGCAACCCACTCTCGCGGCATAATTTTATCGTCGCATAAGTATCTTCTGACTTGAGGATCGATGAAAATGCGGTGCAGATCGTCTAAATCTGCTACTGCATAGGGACGGAATTTGAGGCGAGATGTATGAATTTCTATAAAAGGAAACATACTTTCTATTAGTCCGCGCAGGCAGACTTGGTTTGTGTAGTCGCGAATTTTATTCACCCAATACTCAATTACTTACTACACTTATGTCGAACAAACTTCGGCAATAGTTTAAGATATGTATCGCCAAACGAAAATTCAAACCTCAGTATCTTGCCTCAACCACTTTTCAACGGTTATCGGTTGATAGCTAGCTAATAAATCAAGTAAATCTTCAGATGACGACGATTCTAATACCAAAGAACGTAATTCCGATCTTAAAAAATCTTCTGTAACGGCGCGATCGAATAACTGTAATAGCGGATCGTAATAACCCTCAACATTTAATAAACCTTGGGGTTTTTGATGCAATCCCAACTGCGCCCAGGTGAGAATCTCGCAAAATTCTTCCAACGTGCCATATCCCCCAGGTAAGGCAATAAATGCGTCGGCTAATTCTGTCATTAAAGCTTTGCGATCGTGCATGGAATCGACAACATGTAGTTGTGTCAGTCCATTGTGGGCAATTTCCTTGTCAACTAAAAACTTGGGAATAACCCCAATTGCCTCACCACCTGCGGCTAAAGCGGCATCGGCTACCATACCCATCAAACCTACATTACCACCACCGTAAATTAAGCTTAATCCCCGACGCGCGATCGCCTCGCCCATTGCTTGGGCAGCTTCTTGGTAGATAGAACGATTACCCGTACTGGAACCGCAGAATATGCAAATAGATTCCATAAAAGTTCCTCAAATTCATCAAACGTAATCCAGAGGCGCGAACTTCTTCATTGCTTATTAAACCAGAGATGTTAAGATCCAGCGTTAGGGTTCTGGGGTAAATACCATGCCAGGAATTGGCAATAAAATCAAGTTTGGTACGGATGGTTGGCGCGGTATCATTGCTGATGAGTTTACATTTGAACGCTTAGCGTTAGTTGCACCGATCGCCGCTCAAGTTTTAGCACGAACGTACGGTAATACTACAGGTAGCAATACGATTATTGTGGGCTACGATCGCCGCTTCATGTCAGAGGATTTTGCCCGTGCAACAGCCCAAGCCGTCACAGATGTAGGGTTTGACGTACTTTTATCAGAAACTTATGCACCAACTCCAGCTTTTAGTCTAGCGGCAAAACAGCACAACGCTCTGGGAGCTTTAGTCATTACTGCTAGCCACAACCCAGGTAGCTATTCAGGATTGAAAGTTAAAGGCGCTTTTGGCGGTTCTGTTCCGCCGGAGGTGACAAAGAATATTGAATCTTTATTAGATTATCCACCCCCTGCCAGTGCCAATCCTGGGAAAATGACAACATTCAATCCTTGGTTTAGCTACTGCGACACTCTACGGGCAAAAGTCGATCTCGATCGCATTCGCTCGTATATTACTCAAGGTAAACTAACAGTCTTTGCTGATGTGATGCACGGTGCAGCCGCAGGAGGACTAGCACAGATATTAGAAGTCCCAGTCAACGAACTTAACAGCGATCGCGATCCGTTATTTGGTGGCGGCGCGCCAGAACCATTACCAAAATACCTTTCCCGTTTATTTGAAACCATCCGTACCCATAGTGCTGAAAAAGGCAATTTGGCTGTAGGTTTAGTATTTGATGGCGATAGCGATCGGATTGCAGCTGTAGACGGACAAGGTAATTTTCTCAGTTCCCAAGTCTTGATTCCCATTTTGATCGAACACTTAGCCGTAAATCGCGGTATGAAAGGCGAACTCGTCAAAACTGTCAGCGGTTCTGACTTAATGCCCCGCGTTGCAGCTTTACACCAAATCCCAGTTTCCGAAACTCCGGTGGGATACAAATATATTGCCGATCGCATGTTGGAAACCCAAGTTTTGCTTGGGGGTGAAGAGTCAGGCGGGATCGGTTATGGAACGCATATTCCCGAACGAGATGCTTTACTTTCTGCTCTTTATGTGCTAGAAGCCGTCGTGCAATCTGGACTAGATTTAAGCGCCCTCTACCAGCAACTCCAGTCAAAAACTAACTTTCACTCTGCCTACGATCGCATCGATCTACCCTTAGCAAGCATGGAAGTGCGATCGCGTCTCTTGGATCAGTTGCAAACTCAGCCCCTCAAAGAAATTGCTGGAAAAGCTGTAGTCAATTGTCAAACTATTGACGGCTACAAATTCCGCTTAGATGATGATAGCTGGCTGATGATTCGCTTTAGCGGCACTGAACCTGTTTTAAGACTATACTGCGAAGCATCAACAATTGAACAGGTGCATCAAACCCTCAATTGGGCAAAGGATTGGGCGGAAAGCTAGGGGACAAGGGAGACAAGGGGGACAAGGGGGATTTTAGATTGAATTTGAAATCTAAAATCCAAAATTGATTCACAGGACACTCTTGACTCTTGATTCTTCAATTTAAAATTCCTTGGCTGGTCTTCGTTACTTTTCCATGAAAGCGATCGCAGGATATCTCCGCAGTTTGTTCAAGCGAGAATTTGTCTTTCCAGGTTTGAAAACCGCTCTATTTGTAGGCACGATCTTGTTTACGATTAATCATGGTGGAGCATTGCTACGTGGAGAAATGGATCGAGAACGCTGGATATCTGGACTGCTGACTTACATAATGCCTTATTGCGTCAACGTCCACGGTCAATATATAGCTCGCCGTAGACTATAGACGGATACAAGTAAATGAACTCAAAATCCGAAATCCAAAATTTAAAATCCCTGGTTGTTGCGACTGGCAATCCAGGTAAGTTAAAGGAAATGCAAGCCTACCTGACCGATTTAGACTGGGAATTGACCCTCAAACCGCCAGAATTGGAAGTTGAAGAAACAGGCGATACTTTTGTCGCCAACGCTTGCTTAAAAGCTGCTCAGGTAGCAAAAGCAACTGGAAAATGGGCGATCGCTGACGATTCTGGTTTACAAGTCGATGCTTTAGGTGGCGCTCCTGGGATCTATTCTGCCCGTTATGCTAAAACCGATGCAGAGCGGATCGAACGGGTTTTGCAGGAACTAGGAGACGCGGCAAATAGACAGGCGCAATTTGTCTGCGCGATCGCGATCGCCCGTCCCGATGGTGCGATCGTCCTGCAAGCCGAAGGCATTTGTCGCGGTGAAATTTTGACTGCACCACGGGGCATAGGAGGCTTTGGCTACGATCCGATTTTCTACGTTCCCGATCGGCAAATGTCATTTGCCGAAATGCCACCCCAACTGAAACACGAAATTAGCCATCGCGGACGAGCCTTTCAAGCCCTGATTCCCCAGTTGCAAGTGATGCATGGATAGTGACTAGCGGCTAGACTCAATTCTTGTCACTAGCCACTAGTTACTAGTCACTGATAACTGATAACTAGCCTAAACTGCCTCCAGATTCTTTTCACCCGTCCGAATGCGGACAACTTCTTCTACAGGGCTGATAAAGATCTTGCCATCGCCAATCTCTCCAGTACGGGCGGCGGCGATGATTTTGTCTACTACCATGTCTACCTGTGCGTCTTCGATGACGATCTCTACTTTGAGTTTTTGCAGAAACTCTACCGTATACTCGGAACCGCGATAGCGTTCTGTTTGTCCTTTTTGTCGTCCAAAGCCTCGGACTTCTGAAACTGTCATGCCCACAATGCCAGCGTTGACGAGGGCAATTTTCACTTCATCGAGTTTAAAGGGTCGGATAATTGCTTCTACCTTTTTCAATTTTCTCACTCCCGTTTGTTTATCGTTTTATATTGGTGTGTTTTACTGCTGTGATTCACCAAAGGAAAATTATCTCTTAGTTTGAGTGCGATCGCACTGTTTGAATTGCTGCGTAGATTGCCTCCATCCTGTTTTTCTACACTCGATCGATCCCAAATGCAATAGCTGGAACTTATTTGTAGTATCATCCCCTAGGGTGAAGTATCGTATTAATTAATACATTTTTTAGAAGAAGGCAGTCAGTGCGATCGCTCAACGATTGGATGTTAGAGGGCGAACCAGGAGAAATCCAGTACTAAATGCTGTCACGACTACGATTGAAACTGCGATCGCCAATCCCCAGCCATTCATTCGAGTAGCGTCCGATTGGGAACGGTGATGGTGATTATCTGCTTCCACTTCTTCAACTGCTACAAATTCTGAAGCATGTCCGCCGCCAGTTTTCATTGTCACACCACCTTGGTGTCCGGCACGACCAGACAGCGGGCGCTTTGGTTTAACTCGATCCTCTCGTTCGGGGCGATCGTTTTCTATTTGGTTCGCCACAGTCGTATCAACCACTTGTTGTAGATAGGAAACGTGCTGTACGACTTTTTCAATTTCTTGGCGGAGGTGTTGATTTTGTCTGGCTAGCTGCTGATTTTGCGACTTGAGAGCGTCAATTATCTCCTGGGTAGCTTGCAACTCCAATGCCAATTCCCGATAGACCGAAAGTGGCACAGAGGGCATATAGTTAGGAGAATTTGTTGGATGATGATGAGCAGAGCTGGAGCTAGATCGCATGGTTAGCGCCGTCAAAAGAAATATTCGCCACCAGTTTAGCCAGATTTTGCTACTTTCACAGCTAATTTGTAATATTTATCAGTTATTAGGAGTCAGGAGCTAGAAGTCAGGAGGGGAAAGAAATGCCCTACTGGTCCTTGTCCCTTGCCAATGTTGAGGGCGTGTTTCAAGGCTGCGGTAACGTATTCTTTTGCTTGTCGTACAGCTATCAATGGCTCTTTCCCCAAAGCGAGATTGGCTGCGATCGCGGCGGCTAGGGTACAACCCGTACCGTGAGTGTTCTTTGTATCGACTTGGATTGTCGTTATTATCTCCAAGCGATCGCCATCAAACCAAACATCAACGCCGCGCGCCTCTCCTAACATTCCTCCACCCTTGACTAACACAGCCTTTGCTCCCGTCCGGCGAAAAATGTCCTCAGCCGCAGCTTTCATGTCATCTAAGCTATGAATTTCTTTCCCACTTAAGATCTGCGCTTCGTAGCGGTTAGGGGTGACTATAGTTGCTAGAGGGATGAGCTGCGATCGCAAGCTTGTTACTGCTGCATCGTCAATTAACTGCGCTCCCGTGCGCGACACCATCACGGGATCGACAACCAATTTATCTATACTTAAGCTCTCAACTTGCTGGGATACGGCTGTAATAATTTCCCGGTTGAGCAACATCCCAGTTTTTACACCTTGAACCCCGATATCCTCAACCACCGCTTGAATTTGAGCAACAACAGCAGCAGCAGGTAAAGCATCAACTCGCGTAACACCCAAAGTATTTTGAGCCGTGATACAAGTAATCGCACTCGTACCGTGTACGCAATGGAAGGCGAAAGTTTTCAGATCTGCTTGAATTCCAGCCCCGCCGCCGCTATCCGATCCCGCAATTGTCATTGCGACTGGTACTGTCGCTGGTAGCGAGTTATGAGTATTGTGTAATTGGTCACTGGTCACTGGTCACTGATAACTGATTCTTCTCTTTTCATCCTATAGACTTCTGGTAATTTCCACCAAGGAACTTGGGGATATTCGTGATGTTCTTCGTGATATCCAAAGTGGTAGCAAGCAAGAAACGACCAGAAAGACACTATATGAGTTGATTGGGCGCGATGAATATTTTCGTAGCCTGCTCTTGGTTCTCTGTGAGTTAAGAACGTACCAAAGTAAAACAACTGTACCGAACTGAGAATTGCTGGTAACGCCCAAAATAGAATGAGGTGGGCTCTAGATATATTTAATAATACATTTGCGCTATGAAAAAGGAGTGTTAATCCAATGATTTGTCGCCAACTCCAATAGTTTCCAATAAAATATAAGTACCAGGCAAAAAAGTTTTTCTGCTTGCCGTTGTGAAAATCGGGATCGAGTTGACTGGCTGGATGTCGGTGATGCGCCCAGTGCTTTTGCAGCAATCGATTGTAAGGAAATAAAGCATATAAACTTACAGCGACTCTACCAAACCAGCGATTTATTTGGAGATGATTTGGAGCGACTAGTCCATGCATGGCATCATGGGCTGTAATAAATAAGCCTGTATACAAAAATGTTTGCCAAACTATTGCTAATAGAATTCCCCATATTCCCAGTTTTTCTAGTTGACTTGAGAGGAGAAAGCATAAACTAGCTATCCAAGTCACAATAATCGTTAAGGCAATTATAATCCCCTTATATGTATATGAATAACCAATATTCAACCGCGTTTCACTTTGGTTTAAAGCACTTTGTTGTAAAGGGTTCGGAATCGATGCAACCATGTCAGAGTAGAATCCTTAGCAAACGTAGAAGTAGACAAGCCAAACTTGAAGGCATTTGATGCAAGCCTTCCTTATCATATACGAATTTGTTAATTTTTGTTAATCTACTAAAGATAGATATGTTTTTAGTAGATATAAAATAGCTCTAGAGTTAGATTTGAAATAGTTATTCATGCAGCAAGATTTGTCTGAGATTAGCTTTAATTCAGACAACAAAAGGCTTTTACTATTGCAATTTAAATAAGAAGGGGAAAAATTCTCATCTAACTCGCGACAGATTGCTTGTTGGTAAAAAGCTTTACGATCGAAGACTTAGGGAGTAGAGAGCAGAGCCAAACAAATTTACGAAAAACTTTATTTGTTGTCGGAGTGAAACTTTAAAGATATTTGTTGCGATCGCGTCGAGAAAAATAAAATTAGTTGATTAATTATTAACTTTATTTCTAGTTATAAATATTTTCTATAGTAGGGAGCGTTACTAACGCCCCCCTACGTTGTTCTAACTTGCTATCAATCCCACCGGACAGGCTACATTCGTACCCCCTAAACCACAATACCCGCCAGGATTCTTTGCCAGATATTGCTGATGATATTCCTCTGCCCAATAAAATTCGGGAGCATCAATAATTTCAGTGATTATCTTGCCATATCCTGCCTGAGTCAAGGCTTGCTGATAGGTATCTCGCGTTGCTATTGCTAATTGTTTCTGTTCTTCAGAGTAGACGTAGATTCCCGAACGGTATTGGGTTCCGACATCGTTTCCTTGCCGCATACCCTGAGTTGGGTCGTGGTTTTCCCAGAAAACTTTCAGCAATTGTTCGTAACTAATGACTTTGGGATCGTAGACGACAAACACAACTTCATTGTGACCCGTCATCCCCGAACAAACTTCTTTATAAGTGGGGTTGGGCGTAAAACCAGCCGCGTAGCCAACAGCAGTGATAAAAACGCCATCTAACTGCCAAAACTTGCGTTCTGCACCCCAGAAACAGCCCATACCAAACATAGCTGTCTCCATATCGGTAGGATATGGCGGCTTGAGAGGATTTCCATTTGTGTAGTGAGTCTGAGGTACGGGCATTGCTTGCGATCGTCCGGGTAAAGCCTCCTGGGGAGAAGGCATAGCGATTTTTTTACCAAATCCGAATATCATTATTGTTTTCCTAACTCTCAATCTCTAAACAACAGCTTTACCTTACTTAACATTGTAGAGATTTTAGTGAGTAACAACACGATCGCCGAGAAAAGCAAACAGCAAAAAAGCAAGAAGAATGAAACAACAAAGTGGTTTAGGTAAATCGACTTTGTTGCAATAGTCTTGATAAGATCGTTCCAATCCGGTTGGTCGAAAACAATCACAGGTAATGCAGCAAGAACAAAGCGATCGCGTATTAACAGCCTTGCAAGAGTTTTTCACTACACCTCTAGCAACGAAACTAAGCAAGCATCAACAAGTTTCTCCTCAAGCTGCTGCCTTAGAGTTATTTCGCGATGTGGCTGCAACTGTACCAGCATACAAAACTTTTTTGACGGCACGGGGAATCGAGCCAACAGCAATTCAAACTGTGGCAGACTTTCAACAACTGCCGCTACTGACAAAAGACAACTACCTACGTTGTCATTCCCTGCCAAATTTTTGTCGGCACGGACAACTAGAAAGATGCGATATGGTAGCAGCATCATCGGGTTCTACGGGGAAACCAACGTATTGGTTGCGCTACCTGACCGACGAACTGCAAATTGCCACCCGCTTTGAACAAATATTTCACGATAGCTTTTCTGCTGACACCCGCCCCACTCTAGCAGTTGTCTGTTTTACGTTGGGAACTTGGGTAGGTGGAATGTTTACAACTGATTGCTGTCGCCACTTGGCAAGTAAGGGTTATCCCATCACTGTTGTAACTCCAGGGAATAACAAAACAGAAATCTGCCGTGTCGTGCAAGAACTGGGTAGTTTATTCGAGCAAGTAGTATTGCTGGGATATCCGCCCTTTCTCAAAGATGTCATTGACACTGGTAGAGCTAACGGCATAGAGTGGCAGCGCTACCAAATCAAATTAGTCCTAGCAGGAGAAGTCTTCAGCGAAGAGTGGCGGAGTTTAGTAGGGGAACGAGTGGGAGCAAACAATCCCTACTATGATTCTGCCTCACTCTACGGTACGGCTGATGCTGGCGTGTTAGGCAATGAAACACCTTTGAGTATCTGCATCCGACGTTTTTTAGCAGAGAATCCAGAAGTAGCCCGTAGCTTATTTGGGGAATCGCGCTTACCCACCTTAGTACAATACGATCCGCTCAGCCGCTTTTTTGAGGTGCAAGACGGCACGCTACTATTTTCGGGCGATAATGGCATTCCCCTCGTGCGATATCACATTGCCGATACAGGTGGAATCATTGCTTACGATGCCATGCTGGAAGTTTTGCGATCGCACGGATTCGACCCGATCGCCACTTTACAGCAACAAGGAACGAGAGGCATCCATGCTCTACCTTTCGTCTACGTGTTTGGGCGTGCTAACTTTATTCTTTCTTACTTTGGCGCAAATATCTATCCCGAAAATGTCATCGTTGGCTTAGAACAACCGCAGATTCGAGAATGGGTGACGGGTAAATTTGTAATGGAAGTTAAGGAAGATGCCGATCGAAACCGTTTCTTCTCTATAGTGGTAGAGTTAGCACCAGGGGTAGAGGGAAATGAAGCAAAAAGAAATGCGATCGCCACCTCAATTCACGCGCAATTGCTCCGACTCAATAGCGAATTTGCCAATTACGTCCCCCCCGAATATCAAATTCCTCACGTATCCCTCGCCCCCACCGGAGATCCAGAGTACTTCCCCGTAGGAGTCAAGCATCGATATACAAGATGAAGTCGCAAGTAGAGACGTTACATGTAACGTCTCTACATTGATAACTGACAACTGACAACTGACCTTACAATGAGTGTAGAGAGAAAACCCTCATATATGCCTAACAACCGTTCAGGAGTCTTTATCGGCGGTTTTTTTTTAGGTGCTGCCGTCGGCACTTTAACTGGAATGTTAATCGCCCCACGTAGCGGACGAGAAGCGCGACAGTTGTTGAAAAAATCTGCTAATGCTATCCCAGAACTAGCAGAAGATTTATCGACTAGCGTGCAACTCCAGGCAGACCGTCTTTCAGGATCGGCATTACGTAGTTGGGATGATACATTAGAACGATTGCGAGAGGCGATCGCGGCTGGGGTTGAAGCCAGTCAGCAAGAGCGTCAAGCCATCAAACGGCAAAATAATGAGATTACTTCCGATTCCCGTACTGCTTATACAGATCGCCCGTAGTGCCACTGCGATCGATCCGCTGTTTTGGCTCGGACTGTCACTACTGCTAGTTGCTATTAGCCTCACAGCAGTTTTAGTGGCAGCCGTGCCAGCTTTTCACGAATTAGCACGGGCATCTCGCAGTGCCGAAAAACTCTTCGATACGCTCAAACGAGATTTGCCTCCAACGTTAGAAGCAATTCGCTTGACAGGGTTAGAAATTAGCGATTTGACCGATGATGTGAGCGATGGGGTAAAAAGTGCGGCACAAATTGCCAAACAAGTCGATCGCAGTTTAGATCGAGCCAAGGAACAAGCAAGAAGCGTCGAGGTGAATACTCGCAGCGTCTTCACAGGTGTAAAAGCAGCCTGGAAAACTTTCACCCGTAGCACCCCTAACCGCCATAGTCGCGATCGCCTTCCAGCAGAATCAAGGCAACCCTTACCCACATACTTCAATAAAAATTCAGATAGTGACTTCGACAAGGATACAGTCATCCCAGAAGAAAATCGTCTCAAATCGCCTCCTTTCTACTTTGATGACGAAGAGGAATGATTTGTCATTTGTCATTTGTCATTTGTCATTTGGATTTTCACGACTCACGACTCACTCTCAAGAGGGTAATAATGTATCTGGAGAGTTTGTGAATTGAAGCAAAATAATTAACTATGGCGAAAGCAATTTGGAATGGAGCTGTCTTAGCTGAAAGCTCCAAAACAGAGATCGTTGAGGGCAACCACTACTTCCCTCCCGATGCGATCGACAAGCAGTATTTTCAAGAATCTTCCACTCATACGACTTGCCCTTGGAAAGGAACTGCCAGCTACTACAATGTTGTCGTTGATGGACAAGTCAACAAAGATGCTGCTTGGTACTATCCCACAGCCAAAGAGAAGGCAAAAAATATTGAGGGTTACATTGCCTTCTGGCGTGGAGTAAAAGTCGAATCATAGTCAGTCATTGGTCACTGGACATCAGAGGTGAAAGGTGAGAGGTGAGAGGTGAGAAAAATTAGTTATCAATTACTAAGTTCTTTTACTCTTACCTTCTGTCTCCTATCTGCGGACGATCGCCGATCCTATCAGGATTTCTCGATCGTCCAGTAGCACCAGTTCTCTATCAGTACAAATGACCAATGACGTAGGGCGTAGACACCCGAAGGGTGGCTTCTCGAAGAATAGCCCTTCCCGAAGGGTATGACAAATGACTACCTAGCCCGAGCTTTTTTTGCCTGCTTAACCAGTACGGGTCTGGGTTTTTTCTTTTTGTATTTCGGGTCTTCCAGCATACGAGACATGGGAGGACGGCAAGTTTCACAATACAGAGGTCTAGGACCATAACTCTCCCGTTCCGTGGGTTGACTGCATTGCTGGCAGATGAATTTATATAACCGAGTATGGATTGTACGTTCGTGGGCGCGGACTGTGTACTCTCGAACAAAAACCTTTTTGGATGGCATGACAAACAAAACCTAGCTATGGTGTATCCAATATGCTAACTAGAAAGGAGTTTAATACTGAAAAAAATGCCTCTTCATAGACAACTTCAACACTTAATCGAAAACTTAATTGCTCTGAAAGAGCTTTACCACACCCAGCTCGTAGAGTCTGAGAAACAGGTAGCTCGCTTCAAAGAGCAATTGTCGCATGTCAACGGGTTACTAGTAGCACAGTTGGTAGAAAATCAACAGTTTGTACAAAGCCTAGTCGATATGCGATCGCAATGTCATGCTCAACTAGAAGCGAACCAACGCCAAGCAGCCCATGCTAGAGAACAAATAACTCACGTTAATGCTCTCCTCGCAGACCAAGTGAGCTTACCTCCAATGCAACATGCATTTGAGCTGCCAACGACTGCTTTTGAAGAACAGCCACGGCAAACCCTATCTGGTATAACTGCACCCGAACCCGAATCATTCTCTCAGCCTCTATCCGACCTTACCCAACCACAGCTCCAAGCAGAAGCTGAACTTACCCAACCACAGCCCCAAGCAGAAGCTGAACTTACCCAACCACAACTCCAAGCAGAAGCTGAACTTACCCAACCACAGCCCCAAACAGAAGCTGAACTTACCCAACCACAGCCCCAAACAGAAGCTGAACTTACCCAACCACAACTCCAAACAGAAGTTGCCGAAACACCTCTGGAGGTAGGAGAGACGAGCGGGGACACTGCCAGATCTCCTTCGGCTATTAAAACTCCAATGAAGGCAGAATATCAGAATCTGACGAAAATTCAAGCAGTGGAAAAGCTATTGCAGGAAAACCAGGGCAAGATTTTAACTGTGGAGTATATCATCTGGTCATTGTATGGTGACATGGATGCAGAAGCGGTCAAAGCAGAAAAACCCAGGATCTATGATACCCTCGGACAAGGTACGGATAAAGGGATTTGGGAAAAAGTCCCAGATCAACCAGCTTGCTATACTTACAAGTTGAGCCTAGTGGAACCTACAGCAGATTCGGAATCTGCCACGGCTAACATCTCCCGCTTACCCGTAAGTTCTCGTCGGCGACCGTCGCGGCGTGGTAAAAGCGATGATATGCTGCCTCGCTACAATCATCTCAGTCTGACTGCGGCTGTGGAAGTGGTGGTGAACGAGCATCCTGGTGAAGTGATTACCACTGAGAAAGTTGCCAAAGTGCTATACGGCGATGACATTGACGGACGCGCCTTAGTCAAAGCTAAAGACCGGATTGGAAAAACCCTCTGGGGAGGAGCAACCCAAGGACGATGGCAGCGCATTCCAGGTAGACTGGGCTGTTATACGCTGAATTTGAAAACTTTGAAAAAGGGTTAGTTGTTGATTGACGGTTAATAGTTGATGGCTATTGGTTGCTATTCTCCCTTGTCCCCCTTCCTGGCTCTTGTAGGGGCGCACTGCTGTGCGCCCCTACCGACTCTCGAAAAATTCTGGGTTAAGATGTATTGTCCATCTGCGATCGCCTAGCAATTGACTCTATCCTCACCTATGAAAACTCAACTCATCGTCATCACTACTGTTTTGACTGCTTTGCACTTCGCACCTCCAGCTCGTGCGGGAGATCTGGAACATACTAGACAACTTCTGGCAACAAAACAGTGCGAAGGATGCGATCTTAGTGGTGAGGGTCTGGTCTTAGCTAATTTAAGTCAGGCGAATCTGCGGGGGGCGAATTTAAGTGGTGCTAATTTGAGTCGGGCGAATTTGAGCGAGGCTGACTTAAGCGGTGCAAACCTTAGTGGTGCTTCTCTGTATGGCGCAAATCTGAGTGGTGCTAAATTGGAGCAAACAGATTTGAGTGGAGCCGATCTGCGCGATGCCTATTTAGCTAATGTAGACTTGAAGACAGCTAATCTTAGCGGTACTAGTTTGCAGGGGGCGATCGCCATTCCTACCCAAGCAGCAAAGCCTGAAGAATTTTATCGTTGGGGCATTGCTCAAGGACAAAAAGGCGACCCTAAAGGCGCAATTGGCTATTTCAATCAAGCTCTTAGCTTAAACGACAAATACGCCCCAGCTTACATGGCGCGAGGTATTGCCCGCTACCAACTGCTAGACCGACCGGGAGCGATACAGGATGCTCAACGCGCCAAATGGTTATTTTTACGGCAGAGAAATAATGAAGGCTATGACACTGCCCAAGCCTTTGTAAACCAACTGCAAGCACCGCAAACAGAAACACCTAAGAGCAAACCCAATTTCTTTAACTTCCTTGGTGGCGTAACTTCAGTTTTATTAAGGTTTTTGTTGTAACCTAACTAGTGACCAGTGACCAGTGACCATCACCGCTGACTTACGACTTACTTATATGTCTCTATCCAGCGAATTATGGCAAACTAACCAAGATTTAGCTCAAGCTTGTCTAAATCATCCATTTGTTCGGGGTATAGCCGATGGAACCTTGGAGCGAGAGAAGTTTGCTTACTATGTCGGGCAAGATGCATTTTTCCTTGAAGCCTTTGCCCGTGCCTACAGTATTGCCGCTGCTAAAGCACCTGATTGGGAAGGATTTAATTTGTTTCATGGCTTAGCTGGGGGCGTACTGCAAGAACTTCAGCTTCATGCCGGGTATGCAGCCACATGGGGAGTCAATATTAGTTCTGTCGAACCAGGTACAGCCACTCGTCGCTATATCGATTTTTTGTCGGCTACTGCTTGGAGTCAAGATGTGGGTTTAACTGCTGTGGCAATGTCACCTTGTATGAGACTTTATGCTTATTTGGGACAGAAGTTGGCAACTAAGGGTATTCTCACACATCAGTACAGCGATTGGATTCGTACCTACAACAGCCCAGAATTCGAGCAGCTAGCGCAACAACTCGAAAAATTGAGCGATCGCTACACTAGCAACTCCGATACCGTACAAAAAACTTATCGCTATGCTATGTTGTGCGAACGAGATTTCTTTCAAGCGGCTTGGGAATCGGGCGATCGACCATAACAATCGTTTGTTGGGTTTTCTTGCCACTGCTAGAGTGATATGCTGTGCGATGAAGTTCTTACTTTGACTGAATGAGTAAGTTCAACCTGCGTCCGTGGCATAGTATTCGAGCTGTTATCCAATGGCAACGCAGATGTAGGAAAGCAGGAAAACAGAGTGCGGCAAAGATTTTTATTTTGTCAGCACTAGCTTTAATAGTAGTGTTGGGTACTGTATTCAGCTTCATACTAGGTGAACCAAACGCTCAAGGCAACCCCACACGAGCAGAGCAATCGCCCAGTCTTGCAATTGCCGATGCGACTAGCACAAAATTAGTGAGAGAACCAGCACGATCGCAAGTGTTGTATCGCGATATTTATCTACGCCAGCAACCCAACCGAATTATTTTCGGTAATGACAAGCTCAAACTAGAATTCGATCGCGCCACTGGACAATGGCTGATCTTGGCTGCCGATGGAATCGTAGGTAATCTGATTGCGGCAGCAGACATTGCTCAGAACATTGATTTTCAGATCGAAGGCAATTGGGCGATCGCGCAACATGGTGCTAAGTTACTGCATTATGAGACGGCGATCGATCGCTTCAGAAAGGGCGTGACGCTGAATTTATCTTTTGGTGTTGTGCCGCGTCCGCATCAAACAGATTCTCCTTATGAATTTGAATTAACTGCTGCTTACACGCTTTTTCCTGACCGAGGAAGTTTAGCGCGATCGGCAACACTACGCCGAAATTTTAGCAGCGATCGCGCTTTGGCAAAACAGGTCAGAAAGCTAGAAGGTTTTCGCTTTGGACTCCCTGGAGTAGGAATTGAAAATCCCGATCTCTGTGTCGTGGATGTTCCCGGTCCCTTTTTGCCTCAAACTTATGTCGCACCCCAAACTCCATACAAAAATCTAGTTAACCAATCCATTCAGTTTCATCGCGCCCCTGATGCTGGACTGGGAATTCTGACGATGACCAACAAACAAAGACAGATGACCTTAGCAAGTTGGATGGAGACATCGGGCGAAGTGGCGTATAACTCAACTATTCGCAGCGACGGACGCAAATTGAGTTTCTGGCATGAAAACTTACGTGCCTATCGCTTACCAGAACAGTATACTGTCACATCTGACATTCACCATGTCGAATTAACGACTCAAGCGTTACCTGCGGCACTAACTCAATATCGACAAATGCTTGCCCGCACGCTACCGTTAGCTACCAATACTCCACAATGGGCGCGGGAAATGGTGCTGTTAGAAGTCTATCCTCCCTACTTTCCAGAGGGTTTCAAAGGCATTACTAAAAAATTATCCTTTTATCGTAATATCGGCTTTAACACCATCTACCTCATGCCGCACTGGGTTGGCGGCTACGCACCAATCGATCTTTACCAAGTCGAGCCGTCTTATGGCACATCAGACGATCTGCGGGAGTTGGTACGCACGGCTCATTCTCTTGGCATGAAAGTACTATTTGACATGGTAATTCACGGCTTCGATCCAAAATCGTCAGTACCGCAGGATCGTCCAGATCTGTTCGTGCGTGACGAGCAAGGAAACCTGGCGCGCCATCGCGAGTGGGGAAGTATTTCAACGGATTGGGCAAGTCCTGCATACCAGCAATATATGGTCGATTTAGCGCTACACGATCTCAAAACTTATAACATTGATGGTTATCGGGTCGATGCCGCAGGCTATAAAGGAGCGAGCTGGGATGCAAAAATTCCTTATCCAGCTTATCGCAGTGGTTCGGCTTCGCCGGAGTTAATGCAGCGAATGTTGTCTGCTATGCAGGCAGTTAAGCCCGAAACAGTCTTGTTGAGCGAAATATTTGGTCCAGTCTTTTATTCTGTCTCTAACTTAGTTCACGACAATCAAACTGAAGCCGGACAATTTTTGCTCGATCGCATGGCAGCAGGCAAGGTTAATGCTCAACATTACAAGGCACATATCGCCAATGTATTGAGCGCTTTGCCAGCAGGAGCCAACCGCGTTTATTTCACGCGCAATCACGATACTTCCTGGTTCTATCACTTCAATGGCTACACGCCACGGTTGATGGCAATGGAAGCTGTTCATGCTTTGTTTGGGATTCCCGAAGTATTTGCTGGCGATCCCAAACATAGTCCTAATCCAGACGATAATCCAGATGTTTACGATTTTTATCGACGGCTGTTTTTAGCCCGACAGCAGTTTCCCGGGCTGGTGCATGGTGATGTATTATTGCGTGAGGTAGAGTGCGATAATCCTTGGGTATTTACTGGTTTGCGGCGTAGCAACGGTCAGTTGACCCTAGTGGCAATCTCGTTTAGTGGCGATCGCGAAGCTGCAAACTTAACGCTTAGTATTAATACATCTACTACTCAGGCACGGCAAAAGATCCAACTCATCGATCCAATCCAGGGAGACAATATCGAATTTGCTAGAACCGGAGATGCCATGAATAGCGTTAGCATCAAACTAAAGCCATTTCAAATATTAGTGGGACGACTATGAAATTAGACAACTATAAATAGGCGTTCATGACTTCCGAATTTTGTAGCTTGCTGCTCCAAAGGGATATGCCGAATTCCGAAACCTAATCCAAGTTTGCCATCCAATCGCCGAGAGTGACATCAATTGTCTGAGTTGTTGTAGTTGTATTTGCAGTGGTTCGCCACTCTGCCTCAAGCGATAAATACTGTCTTGTCCGCAATAAATTATTTCTGGTGCGTCGCGCAGTACGGTACGAGTGCAACGCTCGATCGCAATTAGTGTATCAGCCGTCCGTGCTAATTTGCGGCGAATTTGCCAAATTCGTCGCGCTACATAGCAAAGCAGCACAGATAAAATTAAATTTATGGCAACAACAATCGTAACCATGAGGCTCAAAGCTGTATGGGTTGATGACAAAATAAGTTTATGTTTTGCAAAATAATTTATTTTGATTTTTGATTATTTGCATGTTCTACGTAGTGGGAAAAAATATTAACAATTGCGATAACTTCGTTAAGCTTTGCTACCGCGGTTGGCTACACTTTTAATTTGTTTTTATAGCTTTTTTTACATTCATTGAGCAAAGGCAATTTCTTAAAAGTGGCATTTGAGAGTTAACAGTCGATCTCAATAACTTTGTATTTGATAATACTAGCAGCGATCTCAGCCAAGGGAGAGAAGTTTTTTCGCCAAGGCATTGATATTTTGTTTTTACCAATGCTAATGCATAAATTACCTTTAAGTAAAGATTTTTTACAGTAAGTTATGCATGAGTAAAATTACTCATTAAGCTATCATTTTGTTTGCCATCATGAAAGAAACAAACGTTGAAGCCAAGTACAACCAGAAAGACCGCGATCGTGCAGCAAACTCAGCGATCGCCAATGGAGAAGATTTTAACTTTGACTTGTGGGCAAGAGCCGTCAGACAACAAATGCTAGCTGTGTTGCGCGAAAGAGAATAGCATATAGTCAGACGTATAATTTCAATAAAATTTGATGCAAGTTTCTTTCTCAGTCACCTCCGACGCGATCGCATCTGGTTTTCATGCCTTATCTGAGCCGTTACGCATTCGGATACTAGAACTTTTACGCTCCTCAGAGCTTTGCGTGTGCGAATTGTCGGAGGAACTGGGAATTGCTCAATCTAAGCTATCTTTTCACCTCAAAACCTTAAAGGAAGCTAATTTAGTGCGATCGCGTCAGGAAGGACGCTGGATTTACTACAGCTTGAATTTATCGCAGTTCGTTGCATTAGAACAATATTTATCGGAATATCGCCGCTTCAGTCAATTGCTGCCCGCCCGTCCCTGCGAGGATACGCCCTCATCCTGAGCCAAATATCCCCTCTTGACAAATCAATTTTTTTTGAAATGATAGAAAGGTAGATTCCCCGATCGCAAATTGATTTCAAGTGTAGGGGTGAGGCATATGAAAACGATAGCCAGTATTTCTATTTTCCTGGCGGGATTTGGTGTTGCGATCGCAACTGCTATGGCAATGCCAAACGCAGTTAGTCCAACCAAGCAACCGTTAAGGTTCGCTCAAGCGAATAATTCAGAACCCGCAGCTACAGTTAAGACGGACGGTTCTAGCACAGTTTACCCCATCACCAAAGCAATAGCAGAAGAGTTTCAAACCACAGCGTCGGGCAAGAACGCACAGTTGCTCGTGAATTTTTCTGGTACGAGTGCTGGGTTTAAAAAGTTTTGTGCCGGAGAAACAGACATTAGCGATGCTTCCAGACCGATCCGCACTGACGAGATGGAAGCTTGCAACAACAACAAAATTAGATATATCGAACTACCCGTTGCCTACGACGCGCTGACAATCGCCGTTAATCCTCAAAATACCTGGGCTAAAGATATTACTGTAGCCGAACTGAAAAAGATGTGGGAGCCAGCGGCAGAGGGAAAAATTACGAATTGGCAGCAAATCAGGTCTGCGTGGAGCGATCGCCCCTTAAAATTATACGGTGCTGGTAAAGATTCGGGTACGTTTGATTATTTTACTGAAGCAGTAGTCGGTAAAGCCAGAGCTAGCCGCCAGGACTACACGGCAAGCGAAGATGATGATGAATTGGTAGAGGGAGTGAGCAAAGACCTGAATGCGTTGGGGTATTTTGGCTTTGCTTATTACGAGGCAAATCAAAACAAGCTGAAGGCTCTAGCAGTAGATAGCGGTAGAGGTGCGGTTTTGCCATCGCGACAGACAGTAGAAAAAGCGCAGTACGAGCCTCTGTCTCGACCATTATTTATCTACGTTAATGCCAGATCGGTTCAGCTCAAACCTGCCGTGCGAAGATTTGTCGATTTTTATATTCAGCGTGCGCCAACTCTCGTGAGTTCAGTAGGTTACATTCCCTTACCAGCGGAAGGCTATCGCCTGAGTTATATCTACTTCAATCGAGGCAAAGTGGGAACCGTCTTTGAAGGCAAATCCCAAATTGGTCTGACAATTGGGCAGTTATTACGCAGACAAGCAAAATTTTAACTACAACCAGGTAAAGTAATGGGAATTCGAGTTGGTATCAACGGTTTTGGTAGGATCGGACGATTAGCATTAAGGGCTGCCTGGGGATGGTCGGAACTAGACTTCGTACATATCAACGAAATTAAAGGTGGTGCAGTCGCCGCCGCCCATTTACTCAAATTTGATTCCGTCCACGGTCGCTGGACACCAGAAGTAGCAGCAGAGGGCGATCGCATTTCCATTGACGGCAAGTATTTGAGTTTCAGCGAGTATCCTACACCAGGAGAAGTTCCGTGGGATGAGTTGGGAGTCGATCTCGTATTGGAGTGTTCTGGTAAATTCCGTACCCCAACTTTACTCGAACCCTATTTTAAGCGGGGAGTGCAAAAAGTCATTGTGGCTGCACCCGTTAAGGAAGAGGCGTTAAATATCGTTATGGGAGTCAACGATCGCCTCTACGAACATGACAAGCACCACTTACTCACAGCGGCTTCCTGTACCACAAACTGTCTGGCTCCAGTTGTAAAAGTTATCCATGAAGGATTGGGAATTCGACATGGAGTCATTACCACAGTCCACGACCACACCAACACGCAGACAATCGTAGACGCGCCGCATAAAGACTTGCGACGGGCGCGAGCGACGGGTTTATCTTTAATTCCAACGACAACGGGTTCCGCTACAGCAATCGGGTTAATTTATCCCGAACTGCAAGGTAAGCTCAACGGTTTGGCAGTGCGAGTGCCGTTATTAAATGCTTCCCTCACCGATTGCGTGTTTGAAGTCGTGCGTCCTACCACAGTAGAGGAAATTAATGGTTTGCTCAAAACTGCGGCAGAAGGAGAACTCAAAGGCATTCTCGGTTACGAAGAACGTCCCTTAGTTTCTGTAGACTACAAAGACGATCCGCGATCGGCTGTTGTAGATGCACTATCAACAATGGTCATCGATGAAACACAAGTCAAAGTTTTAGCCTGGTATGACAACGAATGGGGCTATGCAAATCGCATGGTTGAACTTGCCCGCAAGATTGCCCGTTGTTACTAATCTCCTTCTTGCAAACTTTAGATCCCCCAACCCCCTTTTTAAGGGGGCTACGTACTCCCCCCTTGTCAAGGGGGGCAGGGGGGATCGAGATCTCTGACATAAATGCTTAATTTCTGTCTCGCCCCACCCAACAACCATGACTTCCACTGCTGGAAATAAAGCCAATTTGCGTAACTATGCCCTCGTTACTGCTGCCTACTGGGGCTTCACAATTACCGATGGAGCGTTGCGGATGTTGGTGCTACTGCACTTTCACCTGCTGGGCTACACTCCTTTGCAAATCGCCATGTTGTTTCTGTTTTACGAAATTTTTGGCGTTGTCACCAATTTTCTTGGAGGTTGGATCGGCTCTCAATTTGGTCTAAAGCTGACTCTTTATGGTGGCATCGGACTACAAGTTTTTGCTTTAGCTATGCTGGCGTTGCTCAATCCAGAATGGGCTGTGTGGTTGCAAGTCACCTACGTGATGGTCGCGCAAGCCTTTTCTGGGATTGCCAAAGACTTGACCAAGATGAGTTCTAAGAGTGCGATTCGCTTGGTCGTACCCCAGTCAGCGCAGTCGTCACTGTTTAAATGGGTAGCTATATTAACTGGCTCCAAAAATGCTCTGAAGGGAGTTGGCTTTTTTGTGGGTAGCGTTTTGCTAGCTCAATTTGGCTTTGTGAATGCCCTGCTAATTATGGCAGCAGGACTGTGCTTAATCTTGGGTACGGGAGTACTGCTACCGTCAGGTATGGGCAAAATTAAGGCGAAAGTTAAATTTACCCAACTCTTTTCTAAAAGTAGGGAGATTAATATTCTCTCTGCGGCTCGTTTCTTTCTCTTCGGTGCGAGAGATGTTTGGTTTGTAGTTGCCCTCCCCGTGTTTCTCTACAGCACGCTTGGCTGGACGTTCGAGCAGGTCGGGGGATTCATGGCTTGCTGGGTGATTGGCTACGGGACAGTACAATTTTTAGCGCCCAATCTGCTGCGCTGGTTGGGTTCGGGAGCGTCTCCCCAAGGGAGAACGATTCAAATTTGGACGTTTGTGCTGAGTGCAATTCCCGCCGCGATCGCTCTTTCGCTCCAACTTAGGGTGTCTCCAGCTTTAACAATTGTGGCAGGATTAGCAATTTTTGGGATTATTTTTGCCTTTAATTCAGCAATTCATTCCTATCTCGTCCTTGCCTACACCGATGATGACAAGGTGGCATTAAATGTTGGCTTCTACTATATGGCTAACTCTGGTGGACGCTTAGCGGGTACAGTGCTATCTGGTTTGATCTTTCAGCTATTTGGCTTAGTGGGTTGTTTGTGGGTGTCGATGGTATTCGTACTTGCGGCGGCTGCAATTTCTTTGAAATTACCCGATCCGCAACCCCAAAAAGCGATCGCCTGGAAAGCTGGAGATGAATAATTATTGGTAGTTGGTAATGGGTAATGGGTAATGGGTACGATCGCACACCGTAGGGGCGGGTTCACCAACAAACTTTACTTCCATACCAAGATCTCAATAAACCCGCCCTTACAGGAATTTCGGTTTTTCCCCAAGAAGCAGTGATTTTGTTAAAGCAACAATGAGTATTAACAGTTCTGCATCAAAGCCAATTGTCAACCGTCTGAGTTTTTTTGAGAAATACCTGACTGTCTGGGTTTTCTTGTGTATTGTTGCTGGAATTTTATTAGGTAGGTTGTTTCCGGGCATAGCAGTGGCTCTTGATGCCATGAGCATTTATCAGGTGTCAATTCCGATCGCTATTTGCCTCTTTTTCATGATGTATCCAATTATGGTGAAGATCGACTTCACTCAGGCAACAAACGCAATTCGATCGCCCAAACCTGTCATTCTCACCTTAGTTGTGAATTGGTTAATTAAGCCGTTCACGATGGTTGTATTCGCTCAATTTTTTCTGGGATGGTTATTTCGTCCTTTGCTATCTGGTACGGAAATTATCCGAGGTAGCGAAATTGTGTTGGCGAATTCGTATATTGCTGGGGCAATTTTACTAGGTATAGCCCCTTGTACGGCAATGGTGTTGATGTGGGGTTATCTCTCCTACGGCAACCAAGGACATACGCTGGTGATGGTAGCAGTAAATTCTCTAGCCATGCTGTTTTTATATGCGCCGTTGGGAAGATGGTTGTTAGCAGCAAACGATCTCAGCGTACCTTGGGAAACTATCGTCCTATCAGTGCTGATTTATGTTGGCTTGCCCTTAGCTGCGGGAATGTACAGTCGTTACTGGATACTGAAACATAAGGGTAGAGAGTGGTTTGAACGGCGATTTTTAAAATATCTCAGTCCTGTTGCGATCGCTGCACTTTTATTGACTCTCGTGCTTTTATTTGCTTTCAAAGGTGAGCTAATTGTCAACAATCCTATACATATCGTTTTAATTGCTGTACCGCTGTTTATTCAGACGAATTTTATTTTTCTAATTTCCTACGTAGCAGCATTAAAACTCAAACTTGCTTATGAAGATGCTGCACCTGCGGCATTGATTGGAGCCAGCAATCATTTTGAAGTGGCGATCGCGACTGCGGTGATGTTATTCGGTTTAAATTCTGGCGCTGCTTTGGCTACTGTGGTGGGAGTCTTAATCGAAGTCCCAGTCATGCTGATGCTAGTAGAAATTTGCAAGCGTACAGCAGCTTGGTTTCCTCGCGAACCAGAAAAAGCTTCCCTGCGCGATCCGCGTTGTGTCAGTGCTTTTAAGTGAAATAAATCCGAGCGAGTCTCTCCGAATTGACTTATTTTTTTTGACTTTTAACTTTTAACTTTTGACTTATGAAAAGAGTCATGTTTGTCTGTAAAAACAACTCTCGTCGTTCCCAGATGGCAGAGGGTTTTGCGCGACAACTGAGCGCGGGAAAAATTCAGCCAAATTAGCTTTCTATCTAAGTAGACAAATTTTCCCAAGCCAAAATCTCAAATCATAGATTGTCTCAGATTTAACTGATTTTATGGTAGTAGCTAAAAGCGGTATCTGTGCTAAAACTTACTTTTTTGACTTTTGACTTTTGACTTTCAACTTTTACCTTTCTTCGCTGGTGACGCAATTTCTCTAAGCGAATGCGCAGTGCTGAGATTGCTTCCTGAATTGGCACAAGTTGCCAGCGCTGCCTCCAGAATCCCTCTGTTTGCTGACGCTGTTCTACCTTTTCCCAAAGTAAACCGAATGTCTGAGGTTGAGCTAACTCTGACATTAACCACAACCAGTTCACACCTAAAGCATTTGCTAATAAAGCGATCGCATTATGAGTTGGCTGATAGTCACAAAGATAACTCCACCACAAAACTCTTAACTGATGTCGCCACTCAAATCGAGCTTCGACTTCAGCCGCCGACTCTACCAGAAATTGTTGCTGCGATCGCCCCATTTCCACCCATTTGCTCAGTTGGTTTGCCAATCCTACATCTGTGCGTCCTGTAGTCCGAGCTGACGTGAAGACGCGCACGCGGGTACTATGACGAAAACGGGCATTGACTCGCAATAGTGCTTGGTAGAACGCTACATCTTCAGGAGTGCGGACTGGTTGCATTCCTCCTGCTTGAGCGTACATCTCAACTGTGACAGCAAGGCTCGCCCCGTAGTGTTGAAAATGGCGGGGGATGAGATCGGTTGGATCGGAGTCTAGATAAGCTTCTAACTCGGCAATCAGAAAGCGATAACCGACTTCGCGCAGATGGCAGGCTCTTGTATAAGGATCTAAAGCCGTGCGACCCTCACGATCTGTAATAATTCGTCCGCCTACAGCATCAGCACCGTTGGCAATTTCGTCTAAGATAGCAGCGATCCAAGTCGGCGTAACTCGCGAATCCCCATCTGTAGAGGCAATGACTCGTCTTTTACCACCAATAGAACTCAGACGACGATAAGCTTCATCCATCAAGACTTGACGCACTCGACCGATGTAAGCCTCAGCCGCAGGGAAGGTTTTTTCATCTACGTGTAGAACCAGATCTGGATGAGTAGTCGCAAAATTACGGGCGATCGCAGCTGATTCATCACTGCAATTATTTGCTAGCAGCACGATCTCATAGCGATTGCGATCGAGCGACTTTCCAGTTAAATCGAGCTGATTGTACAAAGCCAAGAGCGTACTCTCTAAATTCTCGGCTTCATTACGCACGGGAACGATAACGCAAACTTCGCACTGAGGTAGTGGCGGAGTTGTAACTAAAGGCTGATGAAATCGCTCGAACAACCAACTTTGATAGGATGATGCTTCGCGATCGAGCCAATTCTTTTTGCCATGCTGAAAAACACGCCTCGGCGTGTCAGTCCAATTCATCACGATTTGTAAAACTTTGTTACTTGTTAATTTTGCTACTTGAATCAGGAAAATGAAATCTGTCCAGTGGTTGATTATCGCTATTAAAGTAACTCCTAAAATGGATATGACTTTAAAGTCACATAGGCTATTCAGTCGAAATCTGCTTGAAAAATGACGTAAAAGGAGATGGAGACAAAAGAGCTCGAATATAAGAGTTTCAAGTCTATGTGACCTTCAATACATAACTTAGTCTATCCAACTGAGGATAGGTAGCATGTTTTTCGTACTGATAAATTGAATTGCTAGATAAATATTTAAAGTGAATTAGGGCGTATCAATGGCATTATTGAGGAAAGAGTTACCACCCGACCGGAAGACCTCTGAAGAAGAACGTTTTCAAGATGACTATTATTCTTACTTTGAGGCTCCTGAAAATGCTACGCGGTATGCCCCTTCAGTTTGGTTTCTCAATGAAGCTTTTCAGCAACAGTCATTTTCCGTACTAGATTTAGGATGTGGCAATGCAGCTTTGAGTAAATATTTACCAGAGCGTTGTGAATATGTTGGAGTCGATCATAGTGAAGCAGCGATCGAACAATGTTTAAGCCTATATCCTAACAAGCAATTCATTGCCAAAGATTTATCAATATTACTACCGGAACTTGCTTCAGAAAATAAGAAGTTTGATGCAGTAGTACTAGCTGGGCTACTATTCCACAATGTTGATAAAGAAACTTTGGAGAAAAAAGACGATCGAGAACTGATTCAATTTTGTTTGAGTCAGTTGACAAGCGAAAAGGGATATTTGGTTATTATTGTGCCTTTTGCCTATGGCAATCATCCATCGCACAATCTGTTTGTTCGAGCCGAATGGTTGCAAAAGTTAGTAGAAGATATGCTGAATGCGGCAAAGGCAAAAATTGTCTACGAAAATATCTCTCTCCAAATCGGGTTGGATGAACGAGTTCGGCAGCAGAAGCAAATCCCTGACTGGTTTGTGCCAGATAGCAATGCAGATTATGCCAACAATTATGCTGGAACGTATATGGCGGCTTGGACGTTTATTGCTTCAGCTAATGGGTAATGGGTAATGGGTAATTGGTTATTTCAATACTCTATGTACGGGCGCACAGATGTGCGCCCCTACTCATTAAATAACCAATGGTAGATGTATCGTGCAGTAACGATGACTGAAGATTATTAGTAGTTATCTCAAGGATAAAGCAGATAAATGCACAGCGACATCGTAACCTCAAGCGCTGAGCCAAAGATTACGCCAACGCTAACAGCCACTCAATACTATGAACAGGCACAGCAGTTTATTCAACTGCTAGAAATGGAAGATCTAGATCGAAAGCTAACTGCACAGCCTCAAATTGCGACTGAGTTTGAAAAAGCGATCGCCACGGCAATTGAGGCGGCTTATTCGCAAGGATCTAGCGATGATGCAGCACATCTGTTTCTCCAGCGCGTACTTTATCGCATCAATCGGCTAAAACTATTTTGGTACGACGATTTGCGGCGCTATACTAACGAGCGATCGCCTTACTTGAGTCAGATCCGCGATCGAATTGAGGAAGTTTGGCAGCAGTGGGAACTGAGACAATTCGATCTCGCTGCGTTTCAAGGCATAGATATCAGACAAGCACTGCTCGATCGCGTTGCTGTCGATCTCGAACCACCATTGTCTGACGATGCTCGGTACTTTCGCGATCGCGTCGGTGAAGCAGGCTACCGTCGTCTGTTGGCGATCGCTTCTCTAGATGGATTAGTAGAAGCAAGCCAGCTATCCCGCACTCTGGGAGGCGTTGCGAATGAGGTACATTCTGTATTGACAAGATTGCTCGTAGAAGAATACGGTGGTGGTCGCTTGGCACGCAAGCACTCTTCCCACTTTACGACAATGCTTGAGGCACTGGGAATGCAAACTCAACCAGAGGCATATTTCGATCTCGTACCTTGGGAGATATTAGCAATTATCAATCATAGTTTCTTGCTTACCGAACGCAAGCGCTATTTTCTGCGTTACATCGGCGGATTGCTTTACGGAGAGCTTTCCGTACCAGCAGGATTTCGCAGCTATCGCGCTGCTGGCAAACGATTGGGACTATCAGCAAACGCCATGAGCTATTGGGATTTGCATATCAAGGTAGATGAATTGCACGGACGCTGGATGTTAGATGATGTTGCCTTACCACTCATATCTCAGTATCCTGATGATGCATGGGAAATGGTATTAGGCTACGACCAGCAAAAGTTTTTGAGCGATCGCGCAGGTGCAGCTGTAGCGCGATCGGTGCGGGAAGCAGAGCAAATGGGATGATAAAAAAGCCCCCCTTTTTAAGGGGGGTTGGGGGGATCTCCGAGATATCTTGACAATTACAAACAAGTTATCAACTGAGAAAATTCTGTAGATAAATCGACTTTGCAACTACGTTTTTTGGTAAATAAAACACCTGCTAAAAGATAGATATTTTCCGAACAAAACGCTCTGTTATCCTTTTGTAGCTCTTGAATTCTGTTTTTAACTTTTTGCTCGGAGCTATAATAGCCAAACTTTAGAGGCGAAATCATGAAATTGCTAACAGAGTATCCTTGGGCGATCGCATAGTTAATTAATCCAATAGGATTAGAATAACTAGAAATCATAACCAAGACGTTTTCGTAATTTAACGTCAACAGCTTTTGAGTAATTGTAATTCCTTCTAACCCGCCATGTAATAAAGGCTGCAAAAGTTTGTTATCCAGTGCTGGTAAATAAGGTGGGTTTGAAATCAAATATTTAGCCTGTGGTTTCGCGGCATCAAAAAAGCAGCGATTATCTATTTTATACTTGTCGCTGAGTTCGTATGCTTCAACCTTTGAATTTGCCTCTTGACAAGCTAAATTGTTTAACTCAAATCCATGTACAATTCCGTTGAAATTTGTTCTTAGTAGTGACTGAATTACAGGGCTACCATCGCCAGAACCAAATTCTATTATCGATTCTGAATTAGAACAATTATTTAAAACCAAAGTTTCTACACAATGTGAATAAAAATTAGACTCTTCTGGACAAAAGAAAATATGATTGAGGGCTTGGGGTGAGGTAAGCATGTAACTCTATACGACGATGACTATAAAAACAGTAATCTACGAACATTTTTATCAACATCCGTCTCAAGAGTCATAGCCCAGACTACTAATTTATTTTTAGATTGATTTTTTTAAGTATTATTTATCACAATTTTCTAAATCTAGAGGAATAAAATAAAGGGTGAATATCCCTGGGATCGCTAGCAAGCAGACCAAAATAAAAAACATGGGATAGCCTAAAACTTGTTGAAGATAGCCGCTGATGAATCCAGGTAACATCATTCCTAAAGCCATAATGCCTGTAGAAATAGCAAAATGAGAGGTTTTGTATTCTTCCTTGGCAATATAAATTAAATAAACGCTATAGGCTGCCATTCCCAATCCATAACCAAATTGTTCTATAGCTACTAATACATAAACTAATGTAATTGCAGGCTGAGTGTAAGCCATATAAACATAAAATAAGTTAGGTAAATTGAGAGCGATCGCCATCCACCAAATTATTTTTTTAAGCTCGAATTCAGCGATTAATATGCCACCAATTACCCCACCTAACACCAAAGCAAAAGTTCCGATAGTTCCGTAAGCTAATCCGACATCTGAAGTAGAAAGCCCTAGTCCTCCAACTGCGGTTTCATCCAACAAAAAAGGAGCAGATATTTTTACTAACATTCCCTCTCCAAATCTGTAAAAGAGAATAAAAGCCAGAACTGCCAGAATTTTTGATTGATTAAAGTAAGACCGAACAGTTTGAGTGTAAAAGCTAAAAATTGTCTTAACTGAGACTTTTTGCTCTATATCATTAGTAGGGATAGGTAAAAGAAACCAGTGAAAAATAACGAGCGCAGCAAAAATGACAGACGATAGCGCGATCGCGATCGTCCAACTTAAAGCAATATCTTCCAATTCCAGCTCTAATTGTCCTGCCAAAAAGACAACGATTCCAGCAGCAAAAATTGTGGCAAATCTGTAAAATGTCGAGCGAATACCAACAAAAAATGCTTGTGCATCTCGTTCGAGAGCTAACATATAAAAACCGTCAGCAGCAATATCATGTGTGGCTGAAATGAATGCTCCAATTCCTAAAATTAGTAGAGAAACTAAAAAGAAGTTGGAAACTTGAAACGAGTAAGCTAAACTTAATAAACAGATAGTCATACCCAATTGAGTGTAGATCGTCCACTTTCTTTTAGTGGCGTAACCATCTACAATTGGTCCCCAAAACATCTTTAATACCCAAGGCAAATATAAAAAACTCGTCCAAAAAGCAATCTGGGTATTATCTACACCTAATTGCTTGTAGAAAATTACAGAAACATTATTAATGATGACGTAAGGAACACCCTCGGCAAAATATAGTGTCGGGACAAATAGCCAAGGGGAAGACACTCGACTATGAAAACGGGAGTCGGGAGTCGGGAGTCGGGAGTTGGGGGAAGAAATTTTCATCCCTATAAGCAAGTCACAAGTTAAAAGTTATAAAGTCAAATCCTACAATTTCAATATTCCCACCAAATCTAAATCGGGACGACGCAATTCATCTGGCGCAGGCATTCGATCCAAGCGCATCAATTCTACAATTGCAGCAGCCTCCGTATCCCTTTGACTTGCCGCAGCAGCTAAAACGCGATCGCCCTGGACGTAAAATGCCAGAAACTCCCGTTGCTGTAAGTCACCCTGAAAGATAATTTCATCCCATTGTTCCGCGTGTCCGACATATCGTAAGGGAAACTGAAATTGCATCGTCCAAAAAATCGGTACGCCACGATACTTCACCTGCTGTCCTGCCATATTGTAAGCAGCAATGCGCCCGTGTTGTGCCGCAACCCGCCAATGTTCGATCCGCGTGGGTTCTCCCGTCCGCCAATCTGGATATCTGGCAATGTCACCCGCAGCATAAACGCCATCAGCAGCTTGCAAATACTCGTTGACTTGGACGCTTCCATCCTTCGGGTGTAACTCCAACCCTTGCAAAAATTCAGTTGCAGGTTGAACCCCAATTCCTACTACAACGAGATCGGCATCCAAGCGATCGCCATTATCTAACACTACGGCTTCAACTTTGCCATCGCCCTCAATCTGAGTCGCTTTTCTCCCCAGATGGAACTGTACGCCGTTTTCCTCATGAACTTGTTGAAATAGCTTGCCAATTTCCGCCCCTAGAATCTTCTCAAAAGGCAACGTAGAGGGGGATACTACCGTCACGTCTAAACCCCGCTGAGTTAATCCAGAAGCGGCTTCCATGCCAATAAAACTAGACCCGATAACGACAGCCCGTTTTGCATTACCTGCTGCCGCTAAAATGCGATCGGTATCGGCAAAGCTGCGGACGGTAAAGATATTTTGCAAGTCGCTACCAGGAACGTTAAGTTGGCGTGGCTTACCACCTGTGGCTAACAGTAAGGCATCATATTGCAGCGACTCGCCATCGGCAAATGAGATCGATTTACTACTAACATCAACTTGCACTACCTGTTTATTCAGCCAAACTTCAATGTGGCAATCTTGGTAAAATTGAGCCGATCGCAGTGGCATATCATCTTGAGTCACTTTACCCGTCAAGTAATCCTTACTCAACCAAGTGCGATCGTATGGTAATCGGTCATCCTGCGTCACCATCACGATTCGTCCCTGATAACCCGCCACTCTTAATGTCTCGGCGGCGTGCGCCCCTGCTGCCCCTGCACCTAAAATGACAAACGTGCGTTTATCTTCAGGGTTATACTCAGCCAGATTCGGCTGCCTGCGCCCAGCAGCATTTTCTGGAATACTAACAATAATGCGATCGCCTTCTATTTTGACTTCATATTTTTGTAGAGAATCTAAGCCTGGAGGTTCTTGCTGTTCGCCTGTCGTCAAATCGAAGTATGCATTGTGCCAGGGACAAACAACATGGTTGTCGCACAATACCCCTTCTGCTAGCGGTGCTTGGTAGTGGGTACAATATGCCCCCAGAGCGTAATACTTATCTGCTAGACGTACCAACAATACATCAGTCTCACCCACAGAGACTTGTCGCATTTCCCCATTTTGCAAATCGTTGATATTCGCAACGATGGCTTCCAACTGCGGCATGGTTACACAGAAATAGATGGAAATTACAGGAGCGATCGCATCCCTACCGTAGGTTATCGAGCGATTGACCTGCCTTCACACCCCCTAGAGAAGGAAATCATGTAGAGACGTTACATGTAACGTCTCTACACGTTTAATTCCTTTTTTGTGCTTTCCAAGTGCCACCATAGCGGTAAAAAGGGTTATCTTGACTCACGATAGCCCAACAACTCTCGCAAACGAAAACCCAAGTTGCCGACTCGTCGTATTGTATCCGAAACAAAATCGGTGCGGGTTGCCCACACCGATCGCAGAATTTTATCCGAAGCTTGCGCCCCATATTCCCCGTTTTACTTCCTGTAACCATTAAGCATAAGCTGATGCTTGTGGTTTGGCGAAGATCATTCTTCCCGCCGAGGTTTGTAAAGCACTCGTGACAACAACGCGCAATTCGCCACCAATATAGCTACTACCATCCTCGACAACTACCATCGTCCCGTCCTCTAGGTAGCCTATACCTTGACTTGGTTCTTTGCCTTCCTTGAGAATCTTTAAGTCGATGTTGTCTCCTGGCAAATAACTCGGACGCAGGGATTGTACTAAATCATTGAGATTTAACACGGGTATTTTCTGTAAACTCGCTACCTGAGACAAGTTGTAGTCGTTGGTCAAAAGAGTACCGTTGATCTCCTGCACGAACCGTACTAACTTAGCATCTACTGTAGGCACATCTTCGTAGTCAGTCGAATGGATGGCAATGCGTTCTGGATAACTTGCTTGGATGCGGTTGAGAATCTCTAACCCCCTCCTACCCCGCAATCGTTTGAGGTCTTTTGCCCCATCTGCTAGTTGTTGTAATTCTTGAATGACGAACTGTGGAACGAGAATTTGCCCTTCTAAAAATCCGGTAGCTAACAGCGTTTCGATTCGACCGTCGATAATACAACTCGTATCCAAAACCTTAGTTGCCGCAGGTTTTAGCGTTCCCTCTGCGACTAACATCGTCTCAACTGAATTGGGATTGATCAACCGTAAGAACGTCCGTCCGTGGATGTCAGCCAGATTAATCCCTGTAAAAGCGAAAAGGACGCTACCCAAAACCGCTACTAGGGGCTTGATAAAGCTAAAATCTTGGGGAATCGGTAGTAGAAAGAGGGGGGCTAGCATTAAGTTGGCGATTAATAGCCCCAGCACCATGCCAATTGCGCGTGTTAATAAAACGTCAACTGGCATCTCTCGAACTTTGGTTTCGAGACGGCGATAGGTTGTTTGAAAACTCAGTCCGACTCCACCACCAATCATCGCCGCAAAAACAGCGATGACTAATCGTAGCGCATCGAGATTGGTAACTTGCCGCTGCACGGTTTCTGGCAACAGCTCTATGCTGTAGAAGCCGATTCCGGCTCCTGCTATGATGAATGTAATAATTATGATTGCGTCCAGCATTGGTTAAGTCCAATTGAATTGGGGTTAAACTCCATTGCTTGGATTCCCCTGTCTGGGTTGGTATGAGAATCAGCAATTTATCGATACTGGCTCTATGATATAACCTTGAGGTTATGAGGTGCTGTCCGATCGCGACGGTTAATACTACTCTTAACAAGAAGATTGTTAAAAAATAGTTTGTTTAGCAGGAGACAGGAGACAAGGAAGACAGGAGACAGAATGGAGCGAAAATGTAGTTCGAGTCTATTTTTTTCTGTGTCAATATCTGTGGTTCTCTTCCTTTTGGCAGAATTTTTTTTAGATTACCGAGCTTTAAATCTATAACTATAGTTTTTAAATTCATTCTTCATATCTCCCTTCTCTCCGATTTTCTATTCTCTTTTGTAAACATTTATTGACAAATTTCAAGTTATCGATTCCTACTGGCAGTCTCAAGCGTAAACTTACCGATATTTTAGGTCAATCTGAGTAACAGAAACAGGAATTCTTAGATATCCCTAAAGACAAGATTCTAGCTGCGATTCGAGTTCTTTTACCCTAAAAACTATAGAGATTTAGTATATGGAGCTACCCATTTTTGGTATGATTCTTACTAGCGAAGTCAACTAGTAAAGCAAAAAGACACTATCAAAATCAAAAGAATTTATTCATTTCTGTTGTTTTGCGATCGCAACTTTTTACCGTGACTACCAGATTAAATCTGACTCCACGAAACTTAACTTTAGAATTAGCGCATTCAGGTATTCCCAGTGCAGCCTACATACATATCCCATTCTGTCGGCGGCGCTGCTACTATTGCGATTTTCCAATTTCCGTTGTGGGGGATCGCTTGCGGGGTGAGACATCTGGTACGATTTCTCATTACGTGCAGATTTTGTCTGAGGAGATTGCAGCGACACCAGCTTTAGGAAAATCTTTAGAAACAATTTTTTTTGGTGGTGGTACGCCTTCATTATTATCAAGCAGTCAGCTAGGGCAAATTTTAGCAAGGCTCGAACGTCAATTTGGGATCTCTCCTCAAGCAGAAATTTCAATGGAGATCGATCCAGGTACGTTTACCCTCGCCCAACTCCAAGCATACTTATCGGCTGGGGTAAATCGCTTCAGTCTGGGCGTACAAGCATTTCAGTCAGAATTGTTGCAAGCTTGCGGGCGATCGCACGATGTAAATGATATTTGGCAAGCTATAGAATTATTTCGTCAAGCTCAAGTACAAAATTTCAGCCTCGATTTGATTTCTGGATTGCCGCGTCAAACTCTAGCACAGTGGCAAGAATCGTTAGAAAAAGCAGTAGCGATCGCACCCAATCATATTTCAATTTACGACTTGACCATTGAGCCGGGAACAGTTTTCGGACGCTACTATCAATCGGGGGCAAGTCCATTGCCTTCAGACGAACTGACAGTGCAAATGTATTGTCTTGCCCAGCAAACTCTGACAAAGGCTGGATACGAACACTACGAAATTTCTAACTACGCCCAGCCGAATTATCAATGTCGTCACAATCGAACTTATTGGGAAAACCGCCCCTACTACGGTTTTGGTATGGGTGCAGCCAGCTACACCAACAATCAAAGATTTACCCGTCCTCGTAAAACTAAAGAATACTCTGACTGGGTAAAAGATTTTATTGCCGCTGGAGGAGTGTTAGATTGTCCTCAAACTCCACCGGAGGAAGTTTTACTAGATATTCTAATGTTGGGCTTAAGGTTGAAAGAGGGAGTCAGTTTATCTGCATTATCTCAATTTGGAGATGACAAGATACAACAAATTTGGACTTGCTTGCAACCGTATCAACAACAAGGCTGGATAGCAATGACAGGGGCGATCGCCCAACCTTTTTATGCCAAAGGCTGGAACAAAGTCATTGGCAACATGTTTTACGGCGAGAACCTCGTAGGCGATTGGCGGTTACGGTTAACCGATCCGCAAGGATTTCTATTTTCCAACGTTGTTTTAGCAGATTTATTTGAGAAGTTGGAATGAGTTAATGGTTGTTGGTTGTTGGTAACTGGTCACTGGTCACTGGTCGCTGATTTACCAGTCACTCCTTTGCGGCGCGGGACGACGACTGGGTTTTTTTTCTGGTAAGACAACACTCACATCTCTAGCCGGACAGCCAACCGCTACAGCTAAGTTGATTTTTTGATTGGCAGCTTCGTTATCTACAAAAATATATGCCAAGTCAACATTCGCGCCGTTGACTCTCACCTCCCAGAAATCTTGACTGCCTGTCGTTGCAGCTGCTAAATCTTGGATCGCGATTTGGTTGGGAATGCGATCGCCACAAGGTTCGCATAACTGATATATAGTTTGACCGACTTGCAATCTAGAAACTGCTGCTAAAGCTTGTTCTTTACTAACGTAAGCGCATTGATCTGCCCATGCTTCGGTAGCAAATCCCAAACAAACGCACAAAGATACAAAAATTGGATGCGATCGCCACTTTTTTCTCACTGTCTTGCTCTAAATAGAGGTAGCTTATTTTAACTATTGCGGGGAATTTTTAGAGCGAATTAGGTGTGAAATTACGATTTCCTCTCTACCCACAATTGCTGTGAGGTAGACATACAGATGATCCCGTGGATAGATGGCTCTACACGTTAGTAAGACTTAAATTAGAATCCTAGACTTGTAGTGAACTTTACCAAAAAAACAAGCCCAGTTTGGTTGTTCGCATTCCGTTTTTCATGGTATGTAAAAATTAACCATGCTAAGTACTAATACTTGCGCTGGCTGGAAAATTCATCATTTCATACCACTTTTTTCTATCTTACTACTCAGCGATCGCAATTAACTATGAAAATTGCTCAAGTTGCGCCTTTGTGGGAGAGAGTACCACCGCTTACCTACGGGGGTACAGAATTAGTTGTGAGTCAGTTGACTGACGAATTAGTACGTCGCGGTCATGAGGTAACATTATTTGCTTCTGGCGACTCTCAAACTTTGGCTTGCTTAGAAGCAGTATGTCCTCGTGCTATCCGTTTAGATCCAGAAATCAAAGACTATACAGTCTATGAGATGTTGGAAATCAGTCAAGTTTATGAAAGAGCGGCAGAATTCGATCTGATCCACTCTCACATAGGCTTGGCAGTGTTGGCAATTGCTTCCCGAGTCAAAACACCAACTATCCACACGCTACACGGTAACTTTACGCCAGAAAATAGCAAACTCTTTCAGCTATATCACAAACAACCATATATCAGTATTAGCAATGCCCAAAGGCAATTAGATCTCAATTATTTGCGAACTGTATATAACGGGATTGATGTCGAAAAGTATTCTTTCTTTGCCCAACCCCAAGAACCATCTTATCTTGCTTTTCTAGGGCGACTGTCACCAGAAAAAGGACCGCACCACGCGATCGCAGTTGCTAAGCAGACAGGTTTACCGCTGAAGATTGCAGGCAAAATTGATGCTAGCGATCGCTCCTTTTTTGAACGAGAAATTGCGCCACAAATTGATGGTAAGCATATTGAATATATTGGAGAAGTTAATCGCGCTCAAAAAATCGAATTACTTGGCAATGCATCTGTAACTCTATTTCCGATTACCTGGGACGAACCATTTGGCTTAGTTATGGTAGAGTCGATGGCAACAGGCACGCCAGTCATTGGTTTGAATAGAGGTTCTGTACCAGAGGTGATTGCTCCTGGGAAGTCTGGATTTATTTGTAACACTATTGAAGAAATGGTTGCTGCCATACCTCAAGCTTTAGAACTCAACCGCCAGACTTGCCGAGAATATGTAGAGCAGCACTTTGGGATCGCCCAAATGGTAGATGGTTACGAAGCAGCTTATCAAGAATTACTCACTAACCGCATTGCTCAAAATGGGCGCATTCTCTCTCAGAATCTTGCTCTTTCATAAATATTTTTCTTTTTGATCCGGAGATAACCAAGTATGAATAGGAAAACTCAAGCTTGTCCGTGTTGCGATAATACTTTACTACGGCACATCCGATATGGAAAAGTTTACTGGTTTTGCACTCACTGTCGGCAAGAAATCCCCATTTTGGGGGTCGAACGAACTCCCGTAGAAACTAATATTTCTGAGAAGGTAGAAGTGATGAGTTAGAGTCAGAAGACGAGGCGGACAAGGAAGCAGGGGAGTAGAGGGGCAACTACCAACTACCAATTACCAATTACCCACTCCCGACTCCCGTACGGGCGGGTTTCCAAACCCGCCCCTACCGATTCCCGACTCTTTGATACAATCAACCGCAGAAGTTACAAACAAGAAAAAATGCTAGCTGCGGTGCTATATGGTCGAGAAGACTTGCGTTTAGAACAAGTCGCCGAACCTAACCCAGAAACGGGAGAGGTCATATTAGAAGTCACAGCAGCAACAACCTGCGGGACAGACCTCAAGGTATGGCGACGGGGCGGACATGCCAAAATGCTCAAACCACCAACTTTGTTCGGACATGAGGCAGCTGGACGAATTGTCGAGGTAGGTGCAGAGGTCAAGAATTGGCAAGTGGGCGATCGCGTTGTTACGAATAATTCCGCCCCATGCATGAAATGCTTTTTCTGTCAACGACAAGAATATTCCCTGTGTCTCAACTTAACTTGGAATAACGGTACATTTGCGCAATACCTGAAAATTCCCGCCCCAATTGTCCAACACAATCTTCTAGCAATTCCTCCTACCTTACCGGATGAATTAGCGGCGCTGACAGAACCTTTGGCTTGCGTGCTGCACGGAATTGCTAGGTCGAACGTAAAAACAGGCGATCGCGTCGTCGTGTTGGGTGATGGAGCGATTGGGTTAATGTTTGTTGCAGTCTTAGCCCAGCAATCGGTACAGGTAATGTTGTTTGGCGGACGCGATCGCCGATTGCAAATCGGGGAAAAATTCGGTGCAGCCCAAACTTACAACTACCGTCAACTAGCAGATGTTCCCGCCGTAGTCAAAGCACAAACAGATGGATGGGGCGCAGATGTCGTTATAGAAGCTACCGGAATCCCCAGCGTTTGGGAAACTGCGATCGCCTGCGCGAGACCTGGGGCGACAGTCAATCTTTTCGGGGGTTGTCCCAGAGATACCACAATTACCGTAGATACGGAACAACTGCACTACAGCGAACTTACACTTAAAGGCGTATTTCACAACACACCAAAATACGTCCGCGCCGCCTTAGCCCTACTCGCCAGTCGAGAAATTCCCTTCGAGTTACTCATTAGCGATCGCCGTCCGCTACAAGACCTAGAACAAGTATTTCACGATATGCAGCAACGGCAAGTTATCAAAGTTGCAATTTATCCTAAGTGAGTCGTGAGCGGCTAGTGGCTGATGGAACCAGTGGCTTGACTCCTTTCTAGCCACCAGCCACGAGTCACTAGTCACTGATAACTAACAACTGATTTTGGGCATCCTAAGAAATAGGAATCAAGTTCTTGCGATCGCCTAAAATGTCACTCCCACTGCTTTTCGCTCAAGCATCAGTTAAGCCAAAATCTATAAAAACTCAAGCTATATCACCTCCACCTGCTGAGTTTCCCGTTCTTTGGGCATCTGCTTCTGGCGGACTTTTCATCTTACTAGTCGGTTTAGCTATTTATGGCAAGCTGAAATTCCAGCAGCTAGAAAAAAAAGTGAGAATGGAACAATTCCGCACTCAAGAGACACAAAAACAATTAAAGCTAGCTCTAGAAACTATTCGGAGAATTGAGGAAAACCCAGATTTAATTAATTCTCGCGAACTCAATCTCGATTATTTACGAATGCGGATGGCGGAAGAGGTGTTCCATTTTGCCATCATCAGTCAAATTAAAGCCAAGATCAAAGATAAAATCTCTCAAGCCCTGCGTCCCGCTAATAACAATGCAGGAGTTGTAGGAATTGCTGGTAGTAGTGGGGGAAAGCAAGTCGATGAGATTGTCGAAGTGGAATATGAAACTGGAGCCACAATTCAAAAAAATAAATGCGTTTTATTTCGCGTGCAAATTCGCTTAGCAAAATTACCAATTCAAACAACTTCTGCCACAGTTAAAGATATTATTGATTGTATTGAAACTTATCTCAGCCCTGCTGAAGACCACGACAACTGGCAACCGACCATTCAAGGAAGATTGGTATATATCCACTGGGATCAAAAAGCAAAACCTACGCCTTTACTATTAATGGAGCAATCTAACGAAGGAGTTAACGTAAGTTTTCGCACCCAGCGATCGACCAAGAGTAAAGATTTATTCACCCATCGAATCTAAAAACTGTAGGGCGGGCAACGCCCACCTTATTTGTATTGCCACGAATTCAATTCGCCCTAACACAAAAGGCAACAGAGTCTATCTGTTGCCTTTTTTACTCACAAACTATAGCTAAATCCAACTAACGCATAGCAGGAACTTTATCTAATTCCGACTTCTTACCATCTGCTTGCAGTGCTTCACCTTCAATGAAGGAACGTAGCATCCAAGCCATTTCTTCGTGACCTTCCATCAAACCAGTCAAGAAGTCAGCCGTACCTTCGTCATGAAACTCTTCAGAACATTTGTCGATATGTTCGCGCAGATTACGAATGATTAGCTCATGATCGTCTACCAACTGAGCTACCATTTCAGTTGCTAGGGGTACATTATCAGCTTGCTCTTGGATAGAAGCATACTCTACAAAGCCTTTTGCTGTACCTACAGGAAAGCCACCTAAGGCACGAACTCGTTCAGCCACAGAATCAATGGTTTCGGTTAAGGTTTGATATTGTTCTTCCCATAATTCATGCAGAGAACGGAACTGTGGACCAACAACATCCCAATGGAATTTTTTAGTTTTGATCAGTAGCAAATAGGAATTCGCTAGATCTTTGTTCAACAATTCGATTACGCCTGTGCGTTGTTCTTCAGATAAACCGATGTTTAGCTTACGCATAATGTATTATTGTCTGCTCTCTTACTCCTCTTCTAGTGCAACAAATTAACCCCAGTCTGGGCATCAGCCATAGGGGAGATTATGTAATCGTCCTTCTGATAAGGCTTTGAGCTACTTAGGAACAGTTATCAGTTATCAGTTGTCAGTAAGAGCGTGAAGAAAGGGTGTAGTAAGTGGCTAGTGACTAGTGGCTAGTGGCTATAGTTTCTCCCTTGTCTCCCTTGTCTCCCTTGTCTCCCTTGTCCCCCTTGTCCCCCTTGTCTCCCTTGTCTCCCTTGTCTCCCTTGTCTCCCTTGTCCCCCTTGCCCCTCACTCACTCCTTACATTGGGTTGACCTTGGCTCGATAGAGCAGCTTTTCACCTTGGCGATAGCCCGTGTAACGCACGATGACTGTTTCACCTGACTGGGCGCTACCTGATAGTAGTTGATGTAGTTGGGGATCGTATTTTACTTCAGCCCCAACAGGCGCGATCGCTTCTACATCCCATTGTTGCAATAATTGCTCGATTGGTTTTACCAATGGTAACAGTTTGACTGCTGCTAAATCTGGGTTTTCCTTAGCTTTTTGAGCGGCTGTGGGCCATTGCAACAACCAAGATTCGATCGCCTGTAAACTGGCTAATTGAAATTCTTTTCTAAGTTCCTGTTTTTGTTTGGCTAGTTCTGCTTGCAAGCGATCGTATTCTCTTTTTAATTCGGCAATTGGTGGTGAATTCTCATTGGGTGCTACTTTAACATTAGGCGCGATCGCCGAGAAAGTAGCAATTAGCTCCCACAATGATACCCCTAACGCTTGACTGAGCTTGAGTAAAACATCTACCCGCATTTGCTCGATCTCTCCCCGCCGCAGCTTGCGAATTTGTTTTTCAGATACCCTTGCTTGTTGGGAAAGTGTCTTATAACTGGAAACACCCATCCGCTGCATCATTTGCTGCAACGCATGGGTGTAATCTTGACTTGACGAGAGTTGATGTTGAATCAATTTTGAGCAATGGGTAAGCGATCGGCTATATGCGATTATGCCACTCATGGCTCCCGTACGGGCGGATTTAATTGCAGAATTATTGACTCTAGTACAGGGGTCTCCAAAAAAACCCGCCCCTACAAATTATTTAACGGCAACTGGCTGTTTCATGGCAGCTCCATCTTGTTCTGTCAACCGTCCAGTTGGTTGCAAATGTGCTTCTAGGAACCACAACCGCATATCGATAGTACGGGAGACTTCTACGTACATATCGTTGGTGTCTGCGTCGTTGACTTCCCCAGTTTTATCGATCGCTTCTCGTAGGTGCTTGCCATAGATTGCTAAGCGGTCTGCTAAAGCTGCAACGTGATCTTCTCCACTGTTGATCTCGTAAGGATACTCTGGCAATATCGAAAACTGGGCAGCAGCGCGAGTTGTTCCTACTGCATAGCCACCAAGAGCTGTAATCCTTTCGGCAAACAGGTCGATATATCCTTCAACCTCAGTAGCAATCTCATCAAATAATTCGTGCAGTTGAAAGAAATCTGTCCCCTTCACGTTCCAGTGTGCCTGCTTCAACTGAGTTTTCAAATCGGTGGTAGCAGCCAGGGTTTGATTAAGTAGCTCTACCACTTGCAAGCGAGTGTCGGTCGGAAGATCGATGCGAGTGGGGTATAAGCGACGTTGATGTTGTTGATAATTGGTACTCATATGCCTCTACTCAGTGGTTTACTCGATTTTCTTAGCTTAGAGCGATATTGCTCTAGGAAGGTACTTCACAATTCAATTTTTAATTTCTCGTTCAGCATTTAGCGATCGGGAGTATTTCACTAACTACTCTTCACTGCTCTCTGCTCCCTACTCCCTGCTCCCTTACTAAGCCATGTGCATCTTCAGAACTGCACGGGGAGCCTTGCGCACTCTGGCAAGGATTGTTTCTTTCCCCAAACGCTGACAAGCTTCGTAGCGATGGCAGCCAGAGAAACCGTAGTATTGTCCTTCCACTTCCAGTACGTCAATTGGCTCTTGCTGTCCGATCTCTTGAATTGACTCCATCAGTGCTTTAACCTTCTGCTGGTCGTTCTCCCGTGGCAAAGGTCGCCGAATCTGATTCAAGGGAATCTCTTGTACTTTTGTCATGTCTATCGCTTTGCATCACCTCTTCCTAAATCATACTCGTTATGACTTTATTATGCAACATATATTTGCACTTCTGCTGCAACTTAACTAAAGAGAGATAAATTTGATGGAGAAACTAGGTTAGCCTTATCAGACATCGCACCTACACGTTTATACCAATGGAAAGAAATATTTTTAAGTCAAAAGTTAAAAGTCAAAGGTCAAAAGTCAAAGGTCAAAAGTTGAAAGTTAAAAGAATATATTCAAGTTCTCCCTCAGCTCCCTCAGCTCTCTTCTACGGCGTACTGACGATCGCCTGCTGGCTGGGATTGGCTACTGCAACTTTGGCAGCGCGGGGTGAGGAGACACAACTCAAAGTTGGCGTGGTGCAGCGCTTTGGAGATGAACTGACAGATGAATTGACGCTGCAAGCAACACCAGGCGATCGCCTCCAGCTCAAATTTAGCAGCCGAACTCAAACTCAAAATAAAACAGTGCGACCGCAGGAAACTCAGCTCAGCACCAACAATGTCAAATTAGTAGTGCAGATGCAAACTTTAGTAACACCCGTATTGCAAGAGCGGGTAGTTCTTAGCACTCATCGTAGCTTTGAGACTGCGGAAGATGCGGCAAAGCAATGGCGTGCCTTAGGGATTGAGACAGAAATTGCTCAGCCGGAACAATGGCAAGTGTGGGCAAAACGCCAAGTTTACAACACACCGTTTCTGCGTCGCATGTTGCTCAGTAGCGTTCAACTTCAAGGTAAGAAAACTGCACATTTAGACAGCCGCATTTTGCAGCAAGTGCCGATTGTAAGTTGGGAAGTCAACGGTAATCGTTATAGTAGCGATCGCCTGGAAGTGAGTGCGAATAAAAATTTAATCCAAGTTCGCCAAGGCAAAGAAGACAAATATGGAATTCCCTTTGCCGGAAAATTGCAACTGCAACCGAATGCCTACGGGACTTATACCTTAGTCAACGACGTGCCTCTTGAAACCTATTTACGGGGAGTCGTACCCCACGAAATTGGCAGAAATGTACCTTACGCCGCGATCGAAGCGCAAACCATTATTGCTCGAACGTATGCCTTACGGAATTTGCGCCGTTTTGCGATCGACGGGTACGAACTGAGCGCCGATACTCATTGTCAAGTTTATGTGGGCTTAAAAGATACCGATCGTAATGCAGACAGAGCAATTTTAGCAACTAGAAATAAGGTGCTAACTTATAACAACGAGTTAGTTGACGCACTCTATTCTTCTACAACAGGTGGAGTAACGGCTGTTTTTAGCGATGTTTGGAATGGCTCAGATAAACCTTATCTAAAATCTTTGGTAGATTCCGCGTACAGCGTTTGGAATTTATCGCGTCAGAGCCTTGCCGATGAAAACAACTTTCAACGTTTTATCAACATGCAGCGAGGATTCAACGAAGCGGGAACGCGGCTGTTTCGCTGGCGCAGAGAAAGCAGTATCGAGCAACTTACCCAAGACTTGCAGAAATTTTTAACCAAGAATCGCAGTCCGCTGGCTAACTTCAGCAGCATTCAGCAAATACAAGTGGCGCAGCGATCGCCTGGAGGTAGAATTATCAAACTCGCCGTCCAAACCGATCGCGGTAATATTTTTCTAGAAAAAGATGAAATTCGCAGTGCTTTTTCTGCACCGAGAAGCACTCTATTTTATTTAGAACCCTTACACGACCAAACCAAAGGAGAAAATGCCCTCCAAGGCTATGCTTTTGTCGGTGGTGGCTTAGGACATGGAGTTGGTCTTAGCCAAACAGGTGCAAGTGGTTTGGCTAAACAGGGGTGGAAGAGCGATCGCATCCTCAACTTTTACTATCCTGGGACACAAATTAGGGAGTGGAGAATAGAGTAAGGGCAAGGCATTGCCTTGCCCTTACAAACTTAGTAAAGTTCTTCTTCTTTGTGTGTTTCAATCGTACAGTCAGAAGTAGGATACGCTACGCAGGTTAGTACGTAGCCGCCTTCGATCTGATCGTCATCCAAGAAAGATTGGTCGGACTGGTCTACAGTTCCAGAGACCATTTTGCCCGCACAGGTAGAGCAAGCACCAGCACGACAGGAATATGGTAAATCTAACCCAGCTTCTTCAGCTGCGTCCAGAATATAGGTATCGTCATCCACATCAATCGTGGTATTTAGCCCTTCTGCCTCGTTGATTAATGTGACTTTGTAAGTTGCCATTTAGTTGTCCTCTTTATAGACGGCAGGATAAAATAAGGTATCCCTGTCCTCTCAACGAGTCGCCCTCCAAATTGGCGATCGCGGGAGGAAGATCGCAGCTCTTTAGTCTGAGCGTGGGCGGACAGAAAGTCGAGACGAAACGTCTCCTTCTATCACTTTTCAGCAACCATGCGTTGGTCGCTCCCATGCCCTAAGAGATCGCGTTCGCGACCTGAAATTTGGCACGACCGCACCTGCTCCTCACCAAGGCAAGGAACTCGTTGAATATCCCAAAATCTAGCTTTGGGATGCGTCAAACAGTACGGGTTGCTGCTAAACAGCTTTGCCGCGTTTATTCGATCACATCTCTGATACTACGAGAAAAATTCTCGCTTGTAACGCCGATCCAAGCCTGATTAGTAAAGGAATTTAGTTGTTGCAAACTAATAAGTAATGCTTATAAATAAAGACGACTCATTCCTAAATATATAAAGCACTCTTATAGTTAATATTTTTTTAATAATCAATTCTGTATCAGTTAACAGGGAGTAGGGAGTAGGGAGTAGGGAGTAGAGGAAAGAGAGCAGAGGGGCTTTAGGTGTATAGGGACAGAGGAGAAATTACTAATAACTGGTCGCCGATCGCTGACTCACCACTCACTACTGACTAATAAGTGTCAGAAAACGTGTATGTTGATGTTAGGTGAAGTAAAGAAATCGTAATGATAGTTCATGGGTAGCATTTGGGAGATAGATTTCTACTCCCGTCCAATCTTGGATGAGAACCAAAAGAAAGTTTGGGAGGTTGTGGTGTGCGAGAGTCCTTTGGATACGCGCACCAATCCCACTCGCCTGTTTCGGTATGCCCAGTATTGTCCCAGCACCCAAGTGAATTCTGCTTGGTTGCGGACGGCATTACAAGAGGCAATGGCAAAAGCTGGAACTGCACCTACGAAGTTTCGCTTTTTCCGTCGCCAGATGAATAATATGATTACCAAAGCTTGTAAAGATTTGGGCATTCCAGCCCAACCAAGTCGCCGCACTCTGGCGCTACTACAATTGCTAAAAGAACGGATGGATGAAGTTTATCCGCAAGAGCCGGGATATCAACCTACACCAAATCCATCTGTCAAGATGGAATCATCTCCACCACAGCGCTTACCAGATGCGCTAACCGGACAGCAGTGGGCGTTTGTGAATCTGGAAGCAACGGCTTTGGCTGATATGGATGAGTGGGAAATTGCTTTTGGAGAGGCATTTCCTTTACAGATGGTGGGTTTATCACCAGAAACAACAATTCCAGGGCTGTTGATTTTCTCAGAAAGAGCCTTACCGCTAGCGGGATGGATGTCTGGACTCGAATTAGCTTTTATCAGGGTGGAAACTAGTCCAGTAGCACGATTGCTGCTAGAAACTGGTGCTAGCGAGAGTTGGATCTTGGCTAATCTTAAGAATCCGCAAACTGTAGCAGAAGCTCAAGCTTTTGTCAGCGCTAAGCAACAAGCTAATGGCGTACATTTTATTGCCGTGCAGTCTAACCCACAAACCGAGTCGTTCGCCGGTTTTTGGCTGTTACAAGAAGTCTCTATACCGTAATTGAGGGGACAAGGGAGACAAGGGAGACAAGGGAGACAAGGGAGACAAGGGAGACAAGGGAGACAAGGGAGAGAATACCACCAACTCCACACCCTACACCCTACACCCCACACCCCTTCCAGAGCGCACCACTCACCACGTACCACTCTCTTTCCCGACTCCCGACTCCCGACTCCCGACTCCCTAGAATTATGAATTACGAATTACAAAAAGATAACTTAGCAGAACGACTGTTGGAGCTAGCTGCTAAATGTGGGGCAGAGGCAGCGGAAGTGTATCAGGCGCGATCTCAATCTCGACCTGTCTTTTTTGAAGCTAACCGCCTCAAGCAACTAGAAAGCGCCCAGACAGAGGGGACAGCTTTGCGCTTGTGGCGCGATGGTCGTCCAGGGCTAGCAGTTGCTTACGGTTCTGTATCACCTGAGGCGCTAGTCGGTTCAGCCCTTGCTCTGAGCGAACTCAACGAACCCGAACCGATCGAACTTGGTAGTCACTCCCAGACGATCTATCCCAATGTAGGGCAACCGATCGCAGTCGAACAGCTGATCGATTGGGGAAAAGAGGCGATCGCCCAAATCCGCGATGCTTTTCCTGAAGTCATGGTGAGTGCTGAGTGGGATTGTGAAATGGAGACAACCCGCTTGGTCAATTCCCTGGGGCTAGATTGCCACTACACCGATACGACACTCAGTTGTTACTTATCAGCAGAGTGGGTACGAGGTGACGATTTTTTAAGCGTATCTGACGGACAAACTCAGCGCGATCGCCTCCAACCAGAGGAAGTAGTCCGACAAATCTTACAACGGCTGGCTTGGGCAAAGGCAAATGTTGCGCCCTCCACAGGGCGTATTCCAGTTTTATTTACCTCCAAGGCGGCTGATATGTTATGGGGAACGATACAAGCGGCTTTGAATGGTAAGCGAGTCCTAGAAACAGCTTCCCCTTGGGCAGAACGCCTTGGTCAGTCCGTGATGGCTAAAGCTTTGACGATATATCAAGACCCAGAAGCAGGACCATTTAGCTGTCCGTTTGACGATGAAGGGACTCCTACCCAACACCGCGTATTCGTTCAAAATGGAGTTCTACAAAATTTTTATTGCGATCGCACCACAGGTAGACAGTTAGGCACTACTACCACCGGAAACGGTTTTCGCCCAGGCTTAGGTAGCTATCCGACACCTGGATTATTTAATTTATTAATAGAACCTGGTACGAAACCTTTGTCAGATTTGATTAACTTATTAGACGACGGACTGATTGTAGATCAAATGTTAGGTGGTGGCGGTAGTATTTCGGGTGATTTTTCAATCAATATCGATCTCGGCTATCGAGTCAAAAACGGTCAAATTATCGGTCGCGTCAAAGACACGATGGTTGCAGGTAACATCTACAGCGCCGTCAAACAGCTAGTTGCCCTCGGTAGCGATGCCGATTGGAACGGTTCGTGTTACACTCCATCCCTGATTTTAGAAGGGTTGTCAGTGACGGGAAGGGGTTGACAGTGACCAGTGACCAGATCGGCTAATATTCACAAATGACAAATGACAAATGACCGCTTATGCGTATC
>NZ_PYCI01000256.1:0-2181 GCF_003015105.1 Chroococcidiopsis sp. CCALA 051
GCGTTATCGGAGATTAACGCAACAAGGTGCGATCGCCCAAAACGAGTTAGATCAATATGTGAGTGAAAGCCAAAGCGCTCAAGCTAACCTACGGGAAGCACAACGCCAGCTATCGCTGCTAAAAAGTGGTAGTCGTCCAGAAGAAATCGCCCAACGCCAAGCAGTCGTGCAAGCAGCTCAAGGTGAGTTACAAGCTCTTCAAGTTAAGCTCAACGATACAATTATTCGCGCTCCCTTTACGGGTTTGGTGACGCAAAAGAATGCTTCAGAAGGAGCCTTTGTCACCCCCACAACTTCGGCATCTAGCGGCACGTCTAGCTCGAATTCATCGCTAGCCAACTCAACTTCGATTGTCGTGCTGGCGAAAGGTTTGGAAGTTTTGGCAGAAGTTCCAGAAGTTGATGTTGGACAAATTAAATCGGGACAGCAAGTTGAAATTGTAGCTGATTCTTATCCCGATCGCATTTTTAAAGGTCATGTCCGTTTGGTTGCTCCCGAAGCCGTTGTCGATCAAAACGTCACTTCTTTTCAAGTGCGCGTTGCGCTCGATTCCGGTCTGGATAAATTACTATCTGGGATGAATGTAGATTTAACATTCTTGGGTCAAAATCTCAACGATGCCTTAGTCGTACCCACAGTATCGATCGTGACTCAAGAAGGTAAAACTGGGGTTTTAGTCCCAGGAGAAAAGAACAAACCCGAATTTCGTCCGGTCACAATTGGTTCTAGCATTCAAGACCAAACGCAAATCTTACAAGGTTTAAAACAAGGCGATCGCGTTTTCCTCGACCTACCAGAAGACCAACAACCAGAACAAGAAAGTGACTAGGATTAGTGACTAGTGGCTGGGCTCTTTTATAGCCACTAGTCACTAGCCACTAGCCACTAGCCACCGATCGCTGATAACTAGATAACCCATAACTGAAAATGGATGTTTTAGAAAGTGGCAAGATGGCAACGAAAACGCTGCTATCTAATAAGTTACGTAGTGCCTTAACTATGTTAGGAATCGTCATCGGCAATGCTTCAGTGATTGCGATGGTGGGGATCGGACAGGGGGCGCAAAGATTTGTTGCCGAACAATTTGAATCTTTAGGAACTAATGTTTTATTTGTCATTCCAGGGAATCGGGATGCTCAAAGAACGACGGTAGATTTACCAAAAACTTTAGTTTTAGAAGATGCAAAAGCGATCGCTACCCAAGTACCGACCGTGGCTAAAGTCGCGCCTCAGCTTCAGTCAAGAGAATTAGTCACGTATCGCAACAAAAATACCTATAGTTCGATTGTCGGTACGACTCCAGAATATACTGCTGTTCGTAACTTCAATCCAGAAGAAGGACGATTTTTCACTCAGCTTGATGTGAAGCGAAATAATCAAGTTGTTGCTTTGGGTTCGGATTTAGCTAAACGATTGTTTGTCAATCAAGATCCAATTGGTAAATACGTCCGAATTAAAGACGTGCGCTTTTTAGTGATTGGCGTGATGGAATCGAAAGGTTCTGTCTTGGGAACCAACTACGACGATAGCGCGTTGCTGCCAATTACAACTATGGCAAGCCGGATTGTCGGCGAAAATTCTCCATATGGCGTGAGTCTTACTTTTATTTCGATTTCAGCTAAAAGCGATGCCAGTGTAGAAGCGGCTCAATTTCAAATTCAAAACTTACTACGGTTGCGGCATAAAGTTACTAGAGAAGACGATTTTAGCGTCCAAAGTCAAAAAGATGTACTAGAAATTGCGGGAACTGTCACGAGTGCTTTAACGGTCATGCTAGCAGCGATCGCAGGTATTTCTTTACTCGTGGGTGGCATCGGGGTCATGAATATCATGCTCGTTTCCGTTACCGAACGCACGCAAGAAATCGGGTTGCGTAAAGCTTTGGGTGCTACCCAGCACGACGTTTTGATTCAATTTCTGATTGAAGCTGTCATGTTGTCGGCAGCTGGTGGCATCGTGGGAACTGCCTTGGGTGTAGGTGGTATCCTACTGATTGGTACGTTTACTCCCTTTCAAGCGGGTATTTCACCTGTAGCAATTGCTCTGGCTGTCAGCATCTCTGGAGGGATTGGCGTTGTCTTTGGTGTCGTTCCTGCCCGTCGTGCTGCCCAACTCGATCCGATTGTTGCTTTGAGAAGCGCTTGATTGGGGAGGAGAAGGTTTAAAATTCAGAATTGGGAC
>NZ_PYCI01000257.1:0-2165 GCF_003015105.1 Chroococcidiopsis sp. CCALA 051
GCATCGTACAGCAACACGGAGGACAAATCTGGGTCGAAAGTGTTTTAGGAACCGGCAGTACTTTTTCCTTCACCCTACCCTTAGCAGAAAACAGTGACCAGTGACCAGTGACCAGTTATCAGTTGTCAGTTATTGTAGGGGCAGGTTTTTTGAGCCAACTTTTACTAAAACAAACAATTCTGCGGTCAAACCCGCCCGTACCAAAGTCGGAAATCGCGACCATCAACCATCAACTAATGATAAATAACCAATGACTAATGACCATGAAACGCATTTTAATTATTGATGACGAGCAGGATATTCGGGAAGCGACTCAAATTTGTCTGGAGATCTCAGGGGAATGGGAAGTGCTGACAGCTAGCTCTGGTGCAGAGGGATTGGTGACAGCTGCATCCGAACAGCCTGACGCGATTCTATTAGATGTGATGATGCCAGATATGGATGGATTAACTACATTCCAAAAGTTGCAAGCTCATCCTTTGACGCAAAATATTCCTGTCATTTTACTCACCGCTAAAGCTCAACCTGCGGAACAGAGACAGTTTACACAAATTCAGGTAGCGGCGGTAATTACTAAGCCTTACGATCCTTTTACCTTGGCTAATCAAATCGAGCAAGTTTTGATTGCTGCTAAGTCATGAAACAATTTGGTACTTAAATAAATAATTATTCATATTGTTTTCCATGAGTTGAATTACGTAGTTTATAGAGTCTTATAACTATATCTTTTTGCGTGTATATTATTGACTGTTTACATCCTTCATGAATTATTCATATTTTTTACCTACGCTACAAGATATAGCAGAGGTTGGCAGTTAGAAGTTGGAAGTCGGAAATCATAACTTTTGACTTTCCGTTTCCTGTTTCCCAATCGCTGACTTTTGTACGCACGGGTTTAGCAAAAGATCTATGCCTACAGCAATTAAATCTTCGCTTCATACCCGCCCCTACGGTAACTGATAACTGATAACTGATAATTGTGGTTAATCGTGCATCTCGCCGTGTTTTACTGATTGAGAATGAGAATGCGATTCGAGAACTAGCTCAGATTTGTTTAGAAATCGCTGCTGGCTGGGAAGTTTTGGTTGCTGATTCACGTTGCGAAATTATTGTCTTAGCCCAGACAAGACAAGTCGATGCGATTTTATTAGACTTGGATGCCTGCACTACCCAGTATAGCGATCGCTCAGTAGAAGTTGCAGCAGATCTCACACCCGATCGCGACTGGTCAACCATCTTACAACAATTACAGCAAAATCCCGTGACTCAGCATATTCCCGTGATTTTATTAACCAATACCATACACTCTTATCAGTTACCACAATCGCTTGATTTAGGTGTAATTGTGGCGATCGCCAAGCCATTCGATTTGTTAGCTTTGGCTAACCAAGTCGCGATCGCCCTGAACTGGAACTAGTGACAGAAGGCACTCGTCAAATTTACAATTTCTTCAAACTGGAAATTATCGACTAAATGCGCGATCGACTGGGCTAAAGATGCGTGTGATGGAGGAATTTGGGCGATTAATTGATGTAATAACTTAGCATTAACGCAAATCGCCGCTTGGCGCAATTGTTCGATCCATTCAACAGGCATAACTTGTAAGGATGAAGCATGAAGATTGCGGGTTGAATCGATCGCTTTTCTCCCTTCTTCCTCCTTGTAAATATACTGCACGCCAAGATATTCAGTCATTTTCTCAAATAGGACTTCGGCACGGAAGGGCTTGCGGATAAAGTCATCGCAGCCAGTAGCAACGGCAATTTGGCGTTCTTCCTCAAAAGCACTACCAGTTAAGACAATGATAATGGGAGCATCTGGGGCTGATTTGATTTGTTTGGTGGCTGCGTATCCATCCATGACAGGCATTCGCAGATCCATCCAGATTAGGTGCGGTTGCCAACTTTGCCAAATTGCGATCGCCTCTCGTCCATTCTCTGCTTCTCGCACGTCAAACCCTACAGGTTGGAGTAGTTCTAACAACAACTGTCGATTGCTGGGCTTATCCTCCACAATCAAAATCCGATATGCAGGCTGTCCCGCAGCTAACCCGATAACTTGTCTGGAGGTTGTTGGTGATGGAATGACATCGGCTGCGGTATTCTCTGCTTGAATATAAAACTCAAAGCAACTTCCCTCACCCAAACGGCTTTCCACCGTAATAT
>NZ_PYCI01000258.1:0-2156 GCF_003015105.1 Chroococcidiopsis sp. CCALA 051
GTCTACGAGTTTGGCAACGTTGAAGAGGATTTTGCCATGTTCGGCTCGTTGAGTGCCGTCTAGCATACGTAAGAGCATGAAAACGACATGTAAGGTCAGTCCTTTGGCATGGAGGGGGCTGAGGTCGTGGGTGGAACGGGTAGAAATGGAAACTACTGTACCGTGCATTCCAGCCGCAGCGAAAGAGCGATCGAGGTTGTCTTTACCAACTGTATCGAAAACTACGTCAAAGCCTTTGCCTGAAGTGTGTTCTGCGACGTATTCTTCTACGGTTTGCTGACGATAATTGATGACTGTATTGACTCCTAAATTGTGGGCGATCGCTTTCTTCTCTTCATTAGAAACTGTAGTATAGACTTTTGCCCCCGCCCATTTTGCCAATTGAATGCCAATATGACCGACTCCTCCAGTTGCAGCATGAACTAGTACTTTTTGTCCTGGCTGGATTTTGGCGCGATAAATTAAACTTTCCCAGGCTGTAATTGCGACTAATGGTAAAGCAGCAGCTTCTTTCATTGAAAGCGATTTGGGCTTTAATGCCAGTAAATCGGCATCGGCTAGCATATATTCTGCTAAAGCGCCACCCATACCTTTAAATCCGCCTGCACAGCCGTAGACTTCATCCCCAGGTTTAAAAGTGGTAACTCCTTCCCCCACTGCTTCTACTACTCCCGCAACATCTCCATGCAACACGGCAGGGAATTCAGGCGCGATCGCGGGCATTGCCCCTCGTCGCAGTTTAAAATCAACTGGATTAACGCTGGTAGCTGCAACTCGAATCAAAACATGACCAGAAATAACTTCTGGTTTGGGTAAATCTATAGTTTGGAAGACACTTGGTTCGCCAAAAGAGGCGATCGCTTGAACCTTCATAGTAATTGGTAATTGGTAATTGGTAGTTAGTATGAGTTTATAAGTACTAATGTGGTTTTGACTTTTGACTTTTGACTTTTGACTTTCTACCTAATGCCACTGTCATCACTACTATAGTTGCAGCTCCTAGAGTTAGAGGTGTAATTGTCTCACTTAGTAACAGCGCTGAGGCGAAAATTGTCAAAAATGGCTGCAAAAGTTGAACTTGTCCGACTCTGGCGACACCACCCAAAGCTAGTCCGCGATACCAAGGGAAAAAAGCAAGCAATTGACTGATAATACTAACGTAAGCAAATCCCAACCAGGCAGAAGGGGAGGCGGTTAATCCATGCTGGTAAACTGCGATCGCGCTTGGTATGACTAATATTGGGGCTGTAAACACTAATGCCCAACAAATCACTTGCCAGCTGCCTAAATCTTTCGCCAACCGTCCCCCTTCGGCATAACCTACAGCCGCAGCTAAACCCGCGCCAAGTAAAACCAAATCTGCCCAGTGCATTTGTCCTGCACCCGAAACAATCGCGAATAGCACGACGGTGCTACTACCTGCAACACTGGCAATCCAGAAGCCTAAACTGGGGCGTTCTCCTAATCGCCATGCGCCTGCTAATGCTGTTGCTAAAGGCATCAGTCCTAGAACGACTCCGCCGTGGGCAGCTGGTAGCTGTTGCATTGCCCAAGCTGAGAGTAAGGGAAATCCTAAAACCACCCCCGCAGCAACAATCGCTATACTTTTCCAGTAACGGCGCTTGGGTAAGGGTTGATGAGTTGTTCGTAAAACTACCATTGCCAAAAATGCTGCGACAATCGCCCTTCCTAAACCAACAAAATTGGGGTCAAAATCGGTAACGGCAGCCCGGGTTGCTGGTAGTGTTAAGCTAAAGCCGAATACCCCCACAAAGCCATATATTAATCCCAGTAGTTGGGGATCGATGCCGCGAAATTTTTGCTTTTGTCTCACCCTTGCAACTTCCTCTTTCCTGGCGCACCGTAGGGAATACTTTCAGGTTTAGCTAATAATTTGGCGATCGCGGAAGGTACGGATTTAGGAATTTTATTCTAGTACAGTGAAATTTTACGTTTTTCTACTAGGTAAGACGATCGATTCTGTGTGAAATAGCAAAATAAATTATATAATAATTTTTCATAATTCTTCAAAATATGCCGTTTAAAATTTTTAGCTTTATATTTTTTCTATTTGGGTTTTTTCTAATTTGGCAAGGTTTTATTGTACTTCAGATTTTTGGCTGGTTACTTATTTTGTTAGTCGCATACTATAGTAG
>NZ_PYCI01000040.1:0-46755 GCF_003015105.1 Chroococcidiopsis sp. CCALA 051
GTACTATATGTACGGGATTAGCAGCCAGTATGGGGGCTTTTCTACTCAGTGCTGGCATGAAAGGAAAGCGCATGAGCCTGCCAAATTCGCGAATCATGATCCATCAACCTCTCGGTGGCGCACAGGGACAAGCCACTGATATTGAAATTCAAGCTAAAGAAATCTTGTACCACAAGCGGAAGTTGAACGAGCATTTAGCCGAACATACAGGTCAACCGCTAGAAAGGATCGAGCAAGATACAGAGCGAGATTTCTTTATGTCGCCCCAAGAAGCGATGGATTATGGTTTGATCGATCAAGTTATCGACAAGAAAGCTGTTGGTAGACGACCGATGGCGGCGGTTGGCTAGATTGTTTTGTAGAAACGCGCAACTGCGCGTTTCTAGCTTACACCAATGCGATCGCGCTCGGTTTGCAAATAGTCCAAAAATCCCTGTAATTCCCGCTCGGTCAATTGATGCCGCTTATTCTTGCTATATTTTGCTTGCAGGTATTTAGGACCTTCTTTAGCATCCCATCCAAGTTCCTGCAGCTCTTTGACGGCTTGAGTTGTTTGACTATATAACTCCAAATAGCGATTGAAGTCCCGTGCTTGTAGGGCTGTTAACTCGTAGCGCGACCCTTTACCGTAGTTAGTTTCCAAACATTCGCGTTCGTCGTTTGCCTTCAGCTTTGCTTCCTTCAGTTTGACCTCAATCTTTTGTAATTCCGTAGCTAAGTCCGCAGATGATTGAGTTTCTTCTCTTGTTGTATCATCTGCGATCGCTAGAGATTCATTAGAGGACAAATCTGCGCTTTCATAATTGTCTTTGGATAAAGGCGGTTTACTGCTACTAGCAGCGAATAAGTCAGCAGCAAAATCTCCGCCAAAAATATCTGTTTCCAGTGGTGGTTCGGAATTGGTGGCTAACGATTTACTGTTGCCTCTACCACCAGTACTGATGGAAGTCGATTTTTGTTCTTTTGTAGGGAGTTTTAATTCTGGCATGTAGCTAAAATCTAACTGCGATTCAGTAGGAGTAGGAGGACTAGAAGAATCGCTGGGTTCAGATAGAGATGCAGCTGGTTGCGCCACAGGTATTTCTGGTGGCGTAGGTAATGCAGGAATTGTTTGATTTTTTGGGGCAATTGGGGCGAGAAAATCGTGGTTGAAACAAGCGATCGCTCTTTCTCTCGCCTTATCTTCTGCTGCTTCCAGCGTTTCTGCTGTTGCCATCCCAGTAGCACGAACGACACCATCAACCTGTACCGCTACCCGCACGACAAACTTACCCTGATAAATTGTCAATAACTCTGAAATTAAGCTTTTGTCATTTGTCATTTGTTATTCGTCATTCGTTGTTTGTCAGGAGCCAGGAGTCAGAATTCAGGAGCCAGAATGAGAAGAATATATCAAAATTCTCCCTTGTCTCCCTTGTCTCCCTTGTCTCCCTTGTCTCCCTTGTCCCAAAACACTCTAGCCCCTAGCCCCTTTCCTATATGTCGCTTGTTTCCTAAAATAGAATGGGGATAGCCAATTTTAGTAGATGGCGTACTGCTTACTCAAATGTTACCGACTTTTTGAAGAGAGTGTAACAAAACTGAGTAAATGGTATTTCAACTCAATCGGGCAAATCCTACTGCATCACAAGTGTTACATCTTTTGACACTTCAATCCTCGTTATCTCACTGCCTAGCTGCGATTTATTTGTGGCTATATATCCGTTGGTGAGAGGCGACCGACTCGCACGCAGCATTACTACATCCGTTGTGTAGAGTATAGACCTTGATGATGCAACCCTCTCGCCTTTCCTAGTAACAAAGGTTATTTTGGGAGTTGGGTGAGATACTGCTGTTAGAAGTCCCAACTGTTTCACCCTACCAAAGCCAAAGTTGCGCCCAGTGGTAAAGATCTGGCTAATGGTAGAGATAAAAGGAAAAAGCGTATTTTCCACAGGCAGGAAGAGATAGCTGACTGCCTAACCCAGACAACAAGAAGTATGATATTTTGACCGGAGGTCGGCTCGCTACATGGAGTTTTCAATCGCTACACTACTAGGTAATTTCACAAGTGATAAATTAGTTGCAGCAAAAGCCCTAGAAAAAAAACTAGATTATCAAGACGAAAGTAGTATTCAAAGGTTATTTATTGCCCTAGACGTACTGGAAAAAATCGGTGTTTTGGTTAAGGAACACGGTAAATATCGTCGGGTAAGAGAAGAAGGAACAATTGAGGCTAAACTTCGCTGTTCTAGTAAAGGCTTTTGCTTTGCAATTCAAGAAGCTGAGGGAGCAGAAGATATATACATTCGCGAAAGTCATCTAAGTAATGCTTGGAATGGCGATCGCGTTTTAGTGAAACTGACGAAAGAAGGTAGCCGTCGTCGCAGTCCCGAAGGCGAAGTCCAACTCATTTTAGAGCGGGCAAATCAAAGTCTGTTAGCAAGAATCAAGCAAACAGATACTAATTTTAGAGCTGTTCCTCTAGACGATCGCCTCCTATTTGAAATCGAACTGCAACCCGACGGTCACGACTTAGCACAAGCGATTGACTATTTGGTACATGTAGAAATCCTCCGCTATCCCATTGCCCAATATCCTCCTTTAGGCAGAGTGGTACAAGTTTTAGGCAGCGATGCCGAAGCCGCCTCAGATGTAGAGTTGGTGTCGTGCAAGCACAACCTACCCCGTGCCTTTTCCTCATCCGTGCTTGAAGCAGCGGTCGAATTACCAGCTCAAATTAGCCGCAAAGAATTCAAAACTAGAAGCGATCTGCGTCCGCTCCTCACCTTAAGTTTCCGAGAGTCAGCGGACGATACGACCTATGTTGAAAATGCTTTTACTTTGGAAAAAACGACGACGGGACAGTGGCAATTAGGCGTTCATACTGCCGATCTTGCCTACTTTATCGATCCAGATACGCCTTTAGATCGTGAAGGGTTGAAACGTTCCAGCAGCGTTTACCTGGGAGAAAAAATTCTGCCTTTATTCCCCGATGCGGTGGCGCAACGGAGTGCATTCGAGCCAGAAAGCGATCGCCGTGCCATTTCCGTTCTGCTAACTTTGGATGCAGCAACCGGACAAATCGTGGAGTTTGAAATTCAACCGAGCGCGATCCAAGTTGATTACCAACTCGATGCTGAAGTTGTAGAGAATATTCTAAGCGATCGCAGTGCAGAACTAGGACTACCAGCCGCAGTGGGAGAAAAAGTGGGGCAGCTAGCAGTATTAAGCAAAGCCTTGCAAGAGCAAAGACAAGCTAGAGGTAGCTTTGCCCTCAATTTACCACCTCGTCAGTACTCCTACTACGACGAAGGCAGGTTAGGAGTTCTGACTCAAGGAGAACCCAAACTCTCCGAATTGGTCACTGAGTTGTTGTTATTAGCAAATCAAGTTGTTGCCGAGCATCTAAACGCTTTGGGCGTGCCTGCGATTTATCGCATTCAACCGCCTCCCGATGTCGAAGACGTGCAAGAAACAATCAAGCTAGCAGCTAACTTAGGAGTAGAGCTGGGCTTAGATCGAGAAGATGCCGTCCATGCAGGAGACTACCAAGAATTTACCGAGCAGTTTGCGCGATCGCCCCAAGCAGAACAAGTCTTGACTTATTTGTTACGGGATACGCTAAAGCCGAGTGCCTACAGCAGTAAATTCCAGCCATACTTTAGCTTAGCTCTACCTGGCTACACCCACTCTCACGCTCCCTTGCGGCGGTTTGCCGATCTAATCGTTCAGCGAGTTTTACATACAATATTCGAGCAAGGGCGCGATCGCCGGACTACACGGGCAAAAGACAGCATAAATTTACGTCATAGCTCCTCTCATGGCAAAATTGGCTGGAACGTCTTGCCTCCAGAAACGCAGCAGGAGCTAGAAGTTTATATTGCAGGTGCGATCGCACAGTTGAACGAGCGAGACAAGGAAGTTCAGGAAGCCGAAGACGATTTAGTTGGGTTACAAAAAGCTCAACTGATGAAACAGCGCATCGGCGACGTGTTTGAAGGCATTATTACCGGAGTCCAGTCCTACGGCTTTTTCGTGGAAATAGAAGTCTCCGACACTAAAGGCAGAACGTTGCGAGTTGAAGGCTTAGTCCACGTCAGTTCTCTCAAAGATGACTGGTACGAGTATCGCGGCAGACAACAAGCTTTATTTGGGCGGAAAAACCGTGCTGCATATCGTTTAGGCGATCGCGTTTCCGTACAAGTCAAGAGCGTAGACTACTACCGCCAGCAAATCGACTTAGTGACAGTCAACGGCGATCGAATGCTTAGTGGCGATCGGCTAGAGGACACCTCACCCCTCGATAACGACTTGAGCGACGACTCAGATACGTATTTTGACGATGAGGAATAATCTACCGCTGATCCTGGGCGTCAGCGGGGCATCAGGATTAATTTATGCCGTGCGAGCGGTGAAATATCTCTTGGAGGCAGACTACGAGATCGAGCTAGTTGCCTCCAAATCAGCCTACATGGTTTGGCAGGCGGAACAAAATATTCGGATGCCTGTAGAACCCTTGCAACAAGAGCAATTTTGGCGACAGCAGGCAAGGGTAGAATCTCTAGGAAAACTCCGCTGCCATCCTTGGGGAGATGTAGGCGCTAACATTGCCAGCGGCTCGTTTCGTACGCTAGGCATGATAGTCATGCCTTGTAGTATGAGTACGGTAGCAAAGCTTGCCAATGGTTTGAGTTCCGACTTGCTCGAACGCGCTGCTGATGTCCAGTTGAAAGAAGGGCGCAAGCTGATTGTCGTGCCTAGAGAAACCCCCTTTAGTCTGATTCACCTCCGCAACCTCACCACGCTAGCAGAGGCAGGCGCTAGAATTGTGCCAGCAATCCCTGCTTGGTATCACAATCCAAAAACTGTCGAAGACTTAGTGGATTTTGTCGTTGCTCGTACCTTAGATCAACTCGATATCGACTGCATTCCAATCGAACGATGGCAAGGACGATAATAGGGAGTAGGTAGCAGGGAGTAGGGAATAGGGAAGTTAAAAATTAAAACTTAAAAGGAGCCAGTGTGTTGGGCGGCTCTGCCGACAGTCCCGCAACTGGCGTTCAAAATTAACTGCTTCCTTGTCTTCCTTGTCCCCTTGTCTTCCTTGTCCCCTTGTCTCCCCTCAAAATTATGGCTGCCATCCGCTTCTTTCTTTTATTGATATTACTGGGAGGTCTGACGGTACTGCTGGTGCAAAACTGGACACCAGTACTGTCTTTGGTATTTTTAGGCGGACAAACTCAGGCATTACCTTTGTCAATCTGGATTTTGTTTAGCGTTGCCGCTGGTGCAATAACCTCAATATTCATTGCCAGTTGTTTTCAGATCGCTAGCTATTTTGCCCAACCGAGAGCGAAAAAGCAGCGCCGTCGAGCCGCAAAAACTTCGACTCGGTTTGCTACAGAAGAGAAAAATCCTAACAAAACGCCAGACCCTCCTAAAACAAATACCTACAGCTATACTGCTAGTTCTCCACGACCAACTCAACCATCCGTGCAGGAATCGGACGGATGGGACACTACAGCTAATGACGATTGGAACTTTACTGAAGATACAGAACCCGCCACGCAAGATCTCGATCGCCAAGAGTATACCGATCGCGCTGTTGCGGACAGAAAACGCAGTAGCAACCTTGATGATGACTGGGATTACGTTCCTCAAGACACTCAGCGTCAACCCCAAGAGCGGCAAAAAAACTATGCTAGCGATGAGACCAATCGCCCAACTAGCAATGATACTAACGAACCTAATGAACCCAAAAGTAGCGATCGCTCTGCTTCAGTTTACTCCTATAGCGCTCGCGAACCAAAAAATTCAGGTATAGGTAGAACCGAATCAGTCTATGATGCCGAGTACCGCGTTCTTACCCCACCCTACAAACAACAAAATACGTCTCCGCCACCACCCAGTAACCGCCCTCAAAATAACGATGACGATGATTGGGGATTTGTGGATGACGAAGACTGGAAGGTGGATAACGAGGACGATTCGTCCCGTTCAGAAAAATAATTTAGCGCCAGACTTAGTTACGTCCGTGATGCGATCGCTACGCTCAAGTGCCTTCGCTTTAGCCGCTCCCGCGATTCCTGTCTAACCCTGCCTTGCATAGCAGCTTCCTGCAATCGCATGAAAGCCAGAAAATCTTCTTGTCCGTAGTGATGTGACATCAGATAACGCAATTTCTCTTCAGCTTCCAATGTCAGATATCCAGTTTTAATTGCCTGGAGAGCTAGGTCGCGAATTTCAGCCATATTCAACTCCTCATGCACCACAATCGGGAAGCTTACTTCCCATTTATCAATCCTAGACTTTACAAGTCTACATATAGTTTCGGTTAACTTAAAGAAAATTTTATACTATGTTGCGTTTTCTTATGGTAACTATACCAACATTATACTCTCAAAGCTTACTACTAAACTTCTTTGAGTAGTTGACTTTATAGTTACAGAGTAATAAAAATCGATAGTCGATCGGTAGTTAGTTGTCAGTGACTAGCAGCTAGTATCAGTGGCTTGAAGAATCTAGTTACCTGATACCTAGTCACTAGACACTTAAGTTGTCTCCTTTGCCCTCTTCTAACTGCCAGTTTGCCAACAACTGTTGTATTCTTAGCCGTTCGATATAAGGCCAACCGCCCGTAGTTTCAACGTCTTTTAGTAAAGCGTAAAGTGCTTGACGATTATCTGGCAAAGATTCTTGAAATAAACCATCCCGAATTTCCCGATGCAATTGCTCTAACTGTCGCAGTAAGGCTAAAAGAGCGAGATTATCTCCCCGACACTTATCGGCTAAACTCAAGACGATAATAGCAATTTGCTGTAACTCTGACTCTTCTAGCTGCCAATTCATGCTGTTTTGGAGGGGGTGAGGACTATTTGTACTGCGTCACTATAGCTCGAATTTGCTCGGCGACCATATCTGTTTGTTCTAACATTGCCAAATGTCCGCATTCAGGAATTTCGATCGCATTTTCGCCACAGGCTTGAAACAAGGGGTGAAAACTGGCAAGATGGCGGACGTATTTTGGTTCCATAATCTTGTCTTTGTCTCCTGCCAGAAAATAAACTGGTTGTTGGAGTTGTGACACGATCTGTGGTAAGCGATTAATTTCAGTCTCCGTAGTAGAGTCTAGAAGCGCTCCTAGAGCTGCTTCTGGATGAGCGATCGCCAGATCGACAATGCGCTGACGACCCCACGAGCGGGCGATCGCCCTGGCGACATTTGCCCGCGTCATCCATAAATCGACTAACGGTAATAAAGGCAACCAACGGGGACGAAGTTTCACCAACTGAGTCCCAACGGCGCGAAATTGCTCGAAAGATTCCTTCAGATAAATTCCGCCACCAGCATTCACGCAAATGACCCCCTGTACGGACTGGGGCATTTGCTGAGCCGTCCAGAGCGCGATCGTCCCACCAAGGGAGTGACCGATCAACCAAGCGCTGGAAATGTTAAGTTCCTGCAATAAACATTTCAAATCGCGAGCATAAGCAGTGGGTGAATAGGGAGAATTATCTTCTTTTGTAGCATTGGAGCCATTTAACGCCAGATCCCGAGTATCTGCTTCAGCCTTCTCTTGAGAAGAAATGGCGTGAGATTGACCAAAGCCACGCAAATCGTAAGATAAACATTGATAGTCTACTGCCAGCCTTTCAATCAGAGGTTGCCAGTAGGCACGGCTGAGAAGCCAACCGTGAACGAATACCAAAGCATGGGGAAAAGTCGTCGGTGCAGTCAACTCGTAAACGTGACGCACTCCCGCAATCTCTATGGTTGCCATGCTTCTATCCTAGCCTTAACGCTACCTCAGCAGTTGTAGAGTTTATCTTTACTTCTTTCTTTTGACAGGACGCTTGCCCTAGAAGTTTCCTTCTTGCCACTTGCCGCTTGCCTCTTACCCCTAATTCCTTTAAGGTGCTAAAGTTAAAAATGGCTGGTTATGAGTAAGCTAGTTGTACTTCAACTCTAATTCTGTGTCTCTCATACTAGGGCATTCATTTGACAACCAAACTGTCGCTTGAATCGGGTGGTGGGAAAGTAGACGTTAGAACTTGGGTAAGAACAGCGAAACTAGAAAAACTAGAAGTATCATACTAGTTCGTGTAGTCAATATCGTTTCTATCTCATAAATTGCATTGGCATGGGTTTTTGGAAAGGCTGGTTTAGCGGTTCTGAAACTGCTACCGGAACCAAGACAGCGCCAGTAGAGGAGGAAGCCGTCGAATCTATGGGCTTTTCTGCTCTAAATGGTGAAAGTATTGTTTTTAGCACCGATCGCAACATCGACCTTTACGAGTTGGAAGAACTTTGCGATGCTGTCGGTTGGGCGCGTCGTCCTCTCCGTAAGGTTAAAAAAGCGATTCAGCACAGCTTTCTCGTCGTGTCGATGTGGCAAGTACGAGGAACTCAGCGAAGGCTAATTGGATTTGCCCGTGCTACTTCAGATCATGCCTTCAACGCTACTATTTGGGATGTCGTCGTGCATCCTAGCTTTCAGGGAAAGGGGCTAGGTAAGGCATTGATGAAATACGCAATTAAAAAACTTCGTGCTGAGGACATCAGCAACATTACTCTGTTTGCCGACCCCCACGTGGTAGATTTTTATCGGGGTATGGGTTTTATGACCGATCCTGAAGGGATTAAGGGGATGTTTTGGTATCCCAATTAGCTAGGGAAGGGAGTAAGGAGCAGGGAGTAGGGAGTAGGGGAGAAAATTTTTTTCTTGCAACTGGCGCGAAATGTAGTGACTTTGACTAAGTGCTTGCATAAATCCAGGAGCCTCTGGTAAACTAGTAAAGTTGCAAAAACGCAAAAGGGTCGCTAACTCAACGGTAGAGTACTCGGCTTTTAACCGAATAGTTCTGGGTTCGAATCCCAGGCGACCCATATTTTTAACTCGATATGTTTGTTTAGCGTTCAAGTCACAGTAGACGCTGGACAAATTGGCTTTGGCTCCAAGGTAGCAATAAAGCGATCGTGGTGAAGATATCCCAGCACCTTACCTCATCTCTAAATCTAAGTCTCTAGTAATGATCTGAAATTTATCTTAAGATTAGCGTAATAAACACGCTTGTTCAAAGCAACTAGCTGATAACAAAACTAGGAGGACATTGTATGGCGCTCGTACCAATGCGGCTGATGTTGGATCACGCGGCAGAGAATGGATACGGCATTCCAGCTTTCAACGTGAATAACATGGAGCAGATCCAAGCAATCATGCAGGCTGCTAAAGAAACAGACAGCCCCGTGATTCTACAAGCCTCTCGTGGCGCTCGTAAGTATGCAGGTGAAAACTTCCTGCGTCACCTAATTTTGGCAGCAGTAGAAACTTATCCTTATATTCCTATTGCCATGCATCAAGATCATGGTAACGAGCCTGCTACTTGCTATTCAGCAATCAAGAACGGCTTTACCAGCGTCATGATGGATGGTTCTCTGGAAGCTGATGCTAAATCCCCAGCTAGCTATGAATACAATGTCAACGTTACCCGCGAAGTTGTAAAAGTAGCTCACGCTCTAGGCGTTAGTGTAGAAGGCGAACTCGGTTGCTTGGGTTCTTTAGAAACTGGCATGGGTGAAGCTGAAGACGGACATGGTTTTGAGGGTAAATTGTCCCAGGATCAATTGTTAACCGATCCAGATCAAGCAGTTGATTTCGTAGAGCAAACTCAAGTAGATGCTTTGGCAGTGGCAATTGGAACCAGCCACGGCGCTTACAAGTTTACCCGCAAGCCAACAGGCGAAATTTTGGCGATTAGCCGCATTGAAGAAATCCACCGTCGTTTGCCCAACACTCACTTAGTCATGCACGGTTCTTCCTCAGTACCCGAAGACTTACTGGCTCTAATCAACCAGTACGGCGGAAAAATTCCCGAGACCTACGGCGTGCCAGTAGAAGAGATTCAAAAAGGAATCAAGAGTGGAGTACGGAAGGTAAATATCGATACCGACAACCGCTTGGCAATCACTGCTGCGGTACGGGAAGCTCTAGCTAAAGATGCTAAAGAATTTGACCCCCGCCACTTCCTGAAGCCTTCCATCAAGTACATGCAAAAAGTCTGTGCCGATCGCTATCAGCAATTTAGCGCTGCTGGCAACGCTAGCAAGATCAAGCAAATTTCTACCGATGATTTTGCTGCTAAGTATGCTAAAGGCGAATTAAACGCTATCACCAAAAAGACTGCAACCGTGTAATTCAACACAACGTTGCGAGACAAGCGTAAGGTGGGCATTGCCCACCTTACATTTTTGCTTGAATTATCGGTCATCAATCCGATGACCGATTAAACAAACACCCGATGCTGTAACGAAGGCATTTGACGACGGACTTGTTCGAGACGAACGGGATTAATTTCCGCGATCGCTACGCCTGGGCGATCGCCTGCATCGGCTAAAATCACCCCCCACGGATCGATAACCATTGCATGTCCGTGAGACTGACGTAGGGCGTAATGTTTCCCTGTCTGCGCGGGGGCAAGAATATAACAAGTATTTTCAATTGCTCTAGCTTGTAACAAGATTTGCCAATGGTCTTTACCAGTGTATGCCGTAAAAGCCGCTGGGATAAACATCACATCGGCTCCCTTGTATGCTAAGTGGCGGTAGAGTTCGGGAAAGCGGACATCGTAGCAAATGGAAAGCCCTAGATGACCCAATTCTGTAGAGGGATAAACCACTGGTAACTGCGTTCCAGCTTGTACGGTACTGGATTCGTGGTAAGTATTGCCATCAGGTAAGTTGACATCAAATAAGTGTACCTTTTGATAGCAGGCGAGTTCTTCCCCACTTGGTCCAATCAGTAAGGCTGTATTATAAACTTTGCGCTCGTCAACTGGTACAGGAAACCCGCCACCGAGAATTGTTACTTGAAACCGTTGCGCGACAGTTCGGAGAAATTTTTCGCTTTTCGAGGCGATCGCTGCTGCTTGGGCAATTTTATCCTCTTCCCGTCCCAAATAGGAGAAGTTTTCCGGCAAGGTGACCAACTCCGCGCCTTGGCGGACGGCAAGTTCGATTAATTCTTCAGCCTGTACCAAATTTTTCTCTAGGTCAGGCACGCTAGTCATTTGAACGGCAGCAGCGAGATAAGACTTCATGTATATTCCGATAAGACAATCTGAAGTAGATTATTAAAAATATATCCTTCAATAGTGCCTTTCGCGTATCTCAGAAAAGTTCTGTTCTTCTCCTGTCCCCTGTCTTCTGCTAACGACAAAGCGCTATTAACCAACAACAGGTTAAGTCCGTGCTGTTTGAGTTTGTTGCTCCCAAAACTTATTAACTAGGATAACAAGGGAACTCAAGAATGTGCCGCTACCACTTTGAGAATTGGGTAGAGTGCTGTCGGCTTTCTATCTACAATAGCTTTGACATACTCCCCAGCATAGCAGGACGCGGCTTTAAACCGATTTTCTTGGTAACAGTGCAAAAGGCTGCTCGAACTTTGAAACAGCCTTTCTTTAAAGAGGAGATATTAACAGTGACTCCCAAGCCATCCCTCATAGTTGTGTTTTTGAGTCAGAGAGGGATTTTCTACTGGAACAACTTGATAGCGACTGGGACGAGGAGCAGCTAAAGTCACAGTATGAGTACATAGTTCTTCTTGATGGAAAACAGTAACTTCGATCGCGTCTCCTGGTTGATAATCTCGCAGGCGATCGCTCAGATTATTTGCTGTTGCTTTTAAGCCATCAATGGCTAGTAATTCATCCCCTGGCTCGATTCCGGCTTGCTGCGCTGGTGCATCGATTTCCACAAATTTAATCGCGTCCTTGCCATTTTCTGCTTGCACTTTCATACCTATATAAGGTAAGAATTCCTCATCTTCTGCGACTAATTTCAAACCAAAAGGTTCGAGATAACGATCGAAAGGTAACTCTTCCGTACCATCAACGTAGCGTTTAAAGAAATCATCTAAATTTGTTTCAGCCACAGATTCAATCACCTGTTTTAACTGTGCAGGAGTAAAACCAATTTCATCTTTGCCGAATTGCTCCCACATCTGACGCATAACATCATCTAACGATCGCCGATTTTGATGTTTCTCTCGGATCGATAAATCGAGTAAAAGCGAGACTAATTCCCCTTTTAGATAATAAGAAATTTGGGAATTGTTAGTATTACTATCGTAACGATACAACTTAATCCAAGCATCAAAACTTGACTCAGAAGCAGGTTGTACGAGTCGTCCTGGCGTAGTTTGTAGGCGAGTAATTTCCTTACTCAAATTCTTCAAATAAGTCTTATCGTTATAAATACCCGCCCGTAAGGGAATAGCTAAATCATAATAACTAGTCGTCCCTTCAGAAAACCATAGCGATGGTGTGTAATTCTCGTTATCGTAATCAAAAACCTCTAACGCTTTCGGACGAATCCGCTTGACATTCCAGAGATGAAAAAATTCGTGGGCAACAAGTTGCATGAAGCGCTCGTACTTCTCGCGATCGCGAAATCCAAAGCGAGAATAAATCAACGAGCAAGCAAATTTATGCTCTAACCCGCCATTATTTTGCGATGCTAGATGCAACAAAAATATATATTTGTCGTAAGGTAAACCACCAAATAGTTCTGCTTCCACCTCGATAATCTTTTTAATATCGGGAATCATCTTGGCAGCATCGGCATTACCTTTACCCCAAATTGCCAGTTCGTGCGACTTACCCAGCACCTCAAACTGATGCGATTGGTGACAGCCAATTTCAAACGGACTGTCTACCAACGTATCAAAATCTGTGGCAGTAAACGTGTTAGTTTGCCCCGCTACTGCTGGTAGAGGAGTCGTGACGCGCCAATCCGATCTCGGTGGTGCGATCGCGACTTGGATCGGTTGCTGTTCTAGTCCTGGGAGGCGAAAGAAGATAGCCGCACCGTTAAAATAGCCGTGAGTCGCATTGAGGTGATTCGTCCGTACTGATAGCTCGTTAGCGTGGATGCGATAGCGTACAGTAATGTCAGGGCGATCGCCTGTTTCTACTTGCCAGTGATTTTTACTTAACTTCTGCCACGCTAAAGTCTGTTCCCCCGCGCTGGCAGAAAAATCTTGTAAGTGTTTGGCATATTCTCGCACCAAGTAAGAACCTGGTGTCCAAACTGGCATTTTTAAATCTACTACTGGCAATTTCCAACCGCTTAAATGCAAAACAACCTCAAACAGATGATTTTCTGGTTGAGGCATGGCAACTTGATAATGAATTGTTGGTGTAAAGCTAGAAATCTTACCAACTTGAGTTAATGTAGCTTCAGTCATCAATGGTAGTGAGTTGTTGGACTTAGGATAAATCTAACAACTCTTTAGTAATTGTTGGTTGATTGACAGTAGAGAGTGACTAGTGAGGAGTGGCTAGTGGAACTAGAATTGCTCCCCCCCTCTCCCTTGTCTCCCCTGCTCCTGAAGCTCCTGAAGCTCCCTGCTCCCTCATAATGCAGGTCACTGCTTCAGCTGTTCCAATTGCCGCTCTACGTTTTCGATGATTTGATTGAGAGCGAGGAGAGATTGGTATCGTTCGCCATGTTCTTCAGCGTCGATGCTAGCTCGTTCTTGCAGTTGGCGCAACTTTTTCTGAAGCTGGTTGGCGATCGCCATTGCGTCGCGGCTTAAAGTATCTATTTGTTGTTGTTGATAAAACTCTAAGGCTTCTCCGCGCAAAACTTGTAAAGTTGCTTGTTCGCCGTTGCTACCTGGCATGACGCGCAGGCGCAATAAGACTCGTTCGCCATGATAAAAACGCTCGATCTCTACCTGTTTTGCTTCCTTCGCTGGCGCAAGAGGCATGTGCGTCAATTCTTTCAGTTGCTCGATCGCGTCCTGAAACAGCTTTGCTGGAACCTCTGTTAGCACGCACTGCAAGTTTCCATCTTGGCTACACACGATCCGCCCTTGCTGTAGCGATTTACGCTCGAAATAAAGCCGTCCAATGCCTTTTTCTAAAACCCGTCCGAGTAATTCTCGTACGAGTTTCTTGGGAGGTAGGGTTTTGAGGGACTCGACTGAGTTAGTAGAGTAACTAGCTGGTACTTTAATCGCCGACAAACCTGATGGAGTTGGGTTTGCTGGAGATTTTTGCTGGGACTTTGGCGTTCCGATCCCGCCTAAACCAGATGGTTTAGCAGCAGTTTGTTGAGATTGTGCCGATTTAATTCCACCTAAACCAGAATGTCTAACAGCAGATGGTTGGGATTGCGGTGTCTTAATTTCACCCAATCGAGAAGGTGTGGGTTGTGGCGTTTGTGGCTGAGAAGTCTTCCGGGCTACAATATTTTCTCGCTCGTCAGCTAAAATAAGCGTCGGTTTGTCATTCGGGCTGAGTCCTGTTAGTCTGTCAGTTATAGGTTTAGCAGCAGACGCACCAGGATATCCCGCAGCAATGGAGTGCAGCTTATCTGAGCTTAAATCGTTGTTTTTTGAGCGATTTAAGTAGGCTGACATGAGCTGGCGGTGGTCTTCTGAGTCGAGCGCCTGGGGAATTAAAGTGTATTTTAAATATGCAGCGATCCGTTCGACGTATTCTATGGCAGCAGTATCATCTAGATTTACCATTCCCAAAATCAGGTTTTGTCCCTCTACAGCTACAGGCAAAACTTGATGGTACAAGCAAGCTTCAAAAGGCAACATTCTATCAATGAGGGTGTAGATTTGCTCGGTATTTAGTTGCAATCTACCGCTTGCTGGCTCATCATTTTGGGAAGAAGAATCTACCATAAAATTAGAATATTTGTCTGTATACTAAGTTCCAATATATTCGCGTTCAGTGAAAACACGCAACGGTTAAGCACTTTAGTTTACAGAGATTTGAATGGAGAAACGGAAATAAGAAGTCGAGGTAAAATTCCTCATGCTTGGCTGCGCATTTCTTGAGCTATCAAGTAGAGTTTACCCCATTCAGTCATAACCTGATGGCTCTTTAAATTCAAGGTTTTCGCAATTTCTTCATTATTCTGATTCGCTTTTTTCAACTGGACGATTTGTTGTTGAATTGGAGTTAATTGCCTTAAAAAGTCTTCCCACTGGTTTTGTGTCAGTCCCATGTTGTGTTCTATGAGGGAAGTCTCTAGCCATTCGCTCACGAGTTCTGGTTTATGTTTGAGTCCAAATACTCGTACGGCATGGTAGTTAATTTTCTCCCGCAAACGATAGATCTCTTTAACTGAGATGTTTAACTGAGCAGCGATCGCTTCTTGCGACTTACCTTGTAAGTAAAGCTGGAGCCATTGTGCGGCAGTAGTTCCCAGATTTTCTTCGAGATAGCTAGAAAATTCTTGTTTCACTAGCTGTCGCGCGGTTTGCTGTTCTTCTAAGCTTTGTTCTTCTTGATAGTCTGCGACTGCTTTGGGATCTAACAAGCTAAAGGAGTTATCGCTATCATCGCCTAATATTTCTTCAGACAGCAGGCGTAATTTATTATTGACAGGAACTTGTGTGACTCCTCCCCGTGCCGTGCGGCGCAAATAATTGACAAAGCGATAGACCAATAAGGGTTGACTGCGGATCGGGCGCAAGCAATATTCTTCTAAACTAGCAAATAGCAGAGCGTTGCGTAATTTTAGGTCGTCCGTACACTCAGCAATCCAAGCTATTTGCTGTTGCATGTAGCGATCGCTTTGCAATAATTCTTGTAGTACTTCTTGCAATACTTCTGTAACTTGACGCTGGCGATCGCGACTCATTGATACGAGCGTGCGGATTTTATTGCGCAACAACTCCAAACTACAAAGCCTTGTCATCAATTGACGATAGGCGCGCTCTGGTGGCATTCCTAAATAACGTTGCTTGAAGATGCGAAAGCGATATTCCATCGCTTGTTTGGCGATCGCTTGTTCGTTGGTATTAAGTTGTTCCCAATCTTCGATCGCGTTGCCGACTAACCAACGAATGATACTCTCTCTCGTGGCATCGCTTTGTTCTGGACATTCAGTGCCTAGATGCGATCGCCAACTTTGTATCAGGTCTGTTGCCAACTTACTCATGAGATGGCACTCCTCCAATCCCTGCTTTACAGTTTGCATAACAACCTGCATTCTTCCTACCTACTACCTTTTGGAGCTGCTTGGGTTGGCAGTACGTGGTGTTTCAGGTCGTAATGATGAAACTTTCATCTCTTTTTATTCAGCAATCTTACCGACGCTGTGACTAATAGAGTGAGTTCCTAGCTAGAGAGGCATCAAACTTTACATTTGGAAGTCTTGTCAACGTTCTCCCCATGCGTGTCATGACCCTAGCTAGCCTGTCATCAGTACGAACTTCCACCCATATACTGTGAGTAGCGGTTCATTTACCCAATGGACACTTATGAACCTCTATTTATTTCTCAAGTCTCAGTACAAATATCGTGCAATAATTTATATTAATTTACATTTGCTCTCAATGGTAGGATATTTTTTAGAAATGATTGGATAAATCACTAATATAATATCAAGTAACGATGCATTAAGCATACCAATTTGTCAAGATTCAATGTTGAATTTTGTCTTAAATCATCTCTTTTTCGTCTAGCTCGAAAAAATTCTGTATTTTTAACTACAGCAGAAATATTTTTTGATGTATCGTTTTAGTAAAGCCGCGAAATGTTTTAGAAGGGCGATCCGAAGGGTCTTATGAGTCAGTTAGTGTCTGAGTTTCATGCTCAAAAAGTAGAGATATTTTAGCTAGTAATTGCTAGATAACTGACTATTGCTCGATCGCGATTGACAAATAACTCGCAAGCGATTCTGTTGCTCTAATAGTGAATCGTTTCCAGAAATACAGTATATGATGAAGATTGCTATATTTTCGCCAGCTATTTTAAGAAGTATTTAGCTCTATTATTGCTCCAATATGCAAGCCGAAGTTCATGCGATCGATCATCCATTAATCCAACACAAATTGACGCTGATGCGGAAAGCCGAAACTAGTACGGCAAAATTTCGCACGTTGTTAAAAGAAATCAGCTTGTTACTAGCTTACGAAGTAACGCGGGATCTACCGCTCAAAACCGAACAGATCGATACACCAATTGCCTCTACAAACGCGCCAATGCTAGCTCCCGATAAAAAGCTAGTGATAGTATCGATTTTACGGGCAGGGCAAGGAATTTTGGATGGAATGTTGGAGTTGATGCCTTCCGCACGAGTAGGACACATAGGCTTATATCGCGATCCTAAAACTTTAACAGCGATTGAGTATTATTTCAAAGTTCCCGATGAGGTGGAAAAACGAGATGTCTTAATTGTCGATCCAATGCTGGCAACCGGAAATTCAGCTATAGCCGCCGTGGATCGCCTCAAAGCTATTAACCCTAACTCTTTAAAATTTGTCTGTTTGCTAGCTGCGCCCGAAGGAATCAAACATTTCCACTCTCAACATCCTGATGTACCAATTTATACTGCGGCAATTGACGATCGCTTAGACGAACATGGTTATATCGTTCCTGGCTTGGGAGATGCAGGCGATCGCTTATTTGGCACGAGATGAAGTGTAGAGACGTTACATGTAACGTCTCTACACTGGTTGCTACTCACTTTTTTCCTTGAGATAGGGAAGACCTAAAGCAGATGGGGGAGAAGATTTTCCGGCTAAGCCGACTAGGGCGAGAAGGGCGATCGCGTAAGGTAGCATGACCAAAAATTGATAGGGAATATTAACACCCAGAGCTTGAATGCGAAGTTGGAGAGCTTCGGTAGCGCCAAATAGCAAGCAAGCCAAAGTAGTACCAATGGGATGCCATTTACCAAAAATTAGGGCGGCGATTGCAATAAAACCTTTACCGGCACTCATCCCCTCAGCAAAAAACTTGACCTGTACCAAACTTAAGTATGCTCCTCCCAACCCCGCCAAACAACCGCTGAGAATGACGCTGAAATAACGCACCAGTTGTACGGAAACTCCAGCCGTATCCGCAGCACGGGGATATTCCCCTACAGCACGCAGGGTTAAGCCAGGATGAGTGTAGAACAATAAGTAATTCGTAAATACAACCAGAAAAATAAGCAAATATACTAGAATATTTTGCGCGAATAATAGAGAACCAATTATGGGAATATTGACTAACCCAGGAATGGCGATCGCCTCAATACCTGGTAATTTCTGCGCACCACCACTAAAGATCAGCCGCGCCAGAAAAGATGTCAAGCCAGCAGCAACTAAATTAATTGCCAACCCAGAAACTAACTGATCGACACGCCAAGACACGCTCAGTAGTGCGTGCAGTAGCCCTACCATACCTCCAGCTAGAATAGCCGCTAATACGCCCAGCCAAACGTTGTTACTGTAAAATGTTGCAGCCGCGCTAGCAAAAGCACCAGCGAGCAACATCCCTTCTAAGCCAATGTTTAATACCCCAGATCTCTCTGAATAAAGACCCCCTAAAGCTGCAAATGCTAGCGGTACGGCAAGGCGCACGCTAGCAGCTAGATAATCGGCAAAGAAAGATTCATTAGTCATTTGTCACTGGTTATTTGTCATTTGGGAATAGCTAATTTTGAACGCCAGTTGCGGGACTGTCGGCAGAGCCGCCCAACGCACTGGCTCCTTTTAACTTTTAACTTTTGACTTATTCCTTGCCAATTATCTGCTGGAGAATTAAAACAGTTTAGCTTTGTTCGATTGCGCCACAGGCAAGCCGACCACCGCCCGATTGTGCTGCCGTGCCTCCAGATATCATTAAATCGGGTAATTGGTGAACGATAATAGCGCTGCTATCTTCATCAAATAGAGAGACGGGGCTTTCGTAAAGGGTAATACGACTTGTAGCAGTTATCAGTCTGCCCTCACCTTTCTGATTAATATCTATATTTGGTAAATCTCCTAAATGATAAGGGTGATTTTCTTGGACAGGTAAGGAGCTACCGAATGGTCCTGGATCGAAATGTCCGCCAGCAGTACTAAATCGGGGTTCTGCTCCTTCATCACAAATAGCTTTTTCGTGGAAGTGAATGCCGTGTAATCCTGGTGTGAGAACGCTAGGATCTCCTTTCAGATAAAGATCGACAAGAGTAACTCCATTACTAATTTGTCGTAGCTTTAATTCTCCAGCAATATCGGGACCGAAGATCTTTGCTTTGGCAGTAATGGGGCGAGAATCCTGAGCAAAACTTCCTTTAGAGGCAATGGCGAGGACGAACATTGACACAGCCATTACGATTAGTACAACCCTAAATCCGAATTTTCTCATATAAATTAGTTCTGAAAACAGCACGGAGAAAAGCCGCTGAAGGCAAATTTCAACAGCTATGGCAGATTTTTGGCGATCGCAAAAAGTTCATCGAATTGAGAAACTCGATACATTAAAAATTACTACAGGGCTGGTACGAGTTTTTACGAAGATTTTCTGAAGATTGTCAGCAAATTTAGATAAACGAGTTAAACATCGAACTCTATCGATCTGACCAATAAAAAACAGGAGAGTAGCGATCGCCACTCTCCTGCTCTAAAACAGCGCTGTTTTAAACTTGACACTATTTAATGACATAACTAGCGGTTAGAACCACGGGGAGCAGTAAAGGCATCCCAAGCGGCTTTAGCTGCATCTGCCAGCCGATCGCCAAATTCGTGTATTTCTCTGGCGACCGATTCCCAGTTCTTCTCGGCTTCTTGCTTGAGGTGTTCGTAGGAGTTCTCCAGGCGATCTCTTTCGATCAAAGGCTGATTCCGTTCTACAAACTCCCTTGCCTTACGTACAGCTTCTATGTACGTTTCGCGAGTGAAAGAACCGGCAGATTGTGCCTCTAGTTGAGCGCGGGTTTTAATTGCTTCAATCAAGGCTTTTGTTTCGTTTTTAATTTCATCGCTTTCCCCAGGCATTTGCTCGTCAACAAGAGCGCTGCTATCTTGGGGAATGATTTCGATTCTCACGGAGTTGTCTTCTTGATTGCCAATTTCATTAGTCATGGTTCGATCTCCTAAATGAGTAACTTGCGATCTATTGCTTGCTTAACTGATGACTACTGACCGAAGGAAAACTTAGTAGACTGCGGTAACTCTCTTTCCAATTTTAAAAGTTGCTCGATCCGTGCTTCAGTTGAAGGGTGGCTGGAAAACAATCCGCTCATGAATTGTCCTGAAAAAGCATTAACAATGAGTAGCGGTTCAAAAGCAGGATTACCCACCATCGGTGCCTGTCTAGCAGCACTTTCCAACCGCTGTAGCGCTCTTGCCAAAGCCCGAGGATTGCCAGTCATCCGTGCCGAACCAGCATCAGCCGAGAATTCGCGCGTCCGCGAAATAGCGAGTTGAATAATTGTTGCTGCAACAGGCGCAAGTACAACTGTCAGTAATATTCCAATCGGGTTGGCACCACCGCGATTATCTCTAGATGTTGGTGCAGAGAACCATAAACCATAGCTAGCCATTTGAGCTAAGAAAGAAATTGCCCCTGCGATCGTCGCTGCAACTGCTTGCGTCAGGGTGTCGCGGTTTGCAACATGAGTTAATTCATGAGCAATGACACCTTCTAATTCATCTTCTGGCAATAATTCTAAAATTCCTTCCGTTACAGCAACAGCTGCGTGTTCGGGGTCGCGTCCAGTTGCAAAAGCATTCGCTGCCCGCGAGGGAATGAGGTACAGTGCAGGCATCGGCAATTGAGCGCGATCGCACAACCGTTTTACCATTTGATATAGTCCTGGTGCTTGCTGGGGACTAATCGGTCGGGCGCGATAAGCTGCCAGTGCGATCTTATCTGACTGATACCAAGATACTAGGTTAGTAATTGCAGCAATGGCAATCCCAGTTATAACACCAGCGCTACCACCAAGAATCCAGTAGCTGATTGCAATTAATAAACCACTTAATAAACCTAGCAGTGCAACTGTTCTGAACTGATTCTGCATATATTTTCTCCTTGTAATGCTGTTATTAACGCTGAATTTGTATAGCAACAACATTACTCAAAGCGCACTCTAATTGTATCGACCTTGATTCAGATTTAGGAGGCAGATAACCTCCCCCTTGAGTACGGATCTACTCACCTTTATGAGGGGTGAGAGAACATTATTGTGTCATGCCACAATTTTTTCTCAAGGAAATTACTTAATTGCTACTATCTATACAGATTTTGAATCTATCGGTAGTAATAAATATGAAGACCGATCGAGAATCAAACGTTAAAAAACAGTATTTTAAGAATATCTGATAACTAGAATACAAAAATATTGGTATTCATAACTGTTGCGTTCCAGAACTACTGACTACGATCGCTGTAGTAGCGAGCGATCGTTTGTAGATGACAGATAATTTTATAGTAAGGTGAGCCATGCCCATCTTACTACCAACTACTCATGATTATGAGTTGGAAAGATTTAATCCAACTGTTAGCACTGCAACAGCCAGCAATTCGCAATCCGATCGCGATTAGTTTTGGTGCGATCGCTGGAGCTTTGAGCCGCTATTATCTGACTTCATGGTTTGTGCAACGCTTCGGTAGGTTTTTTAGGTTCCTACACCACCTTTTCCACCTATGGCTTAGATACGGTAACATTAGCAAGAAACCATCAAATTGCAACTGCTAGCCTCTATTGGTTAGAAAGTTATCAGTTGACAGTGGAACCAGTGGCTGGATTCTTTTCTAGTCACTAGTCACCAGTCACTAGCCACTCACTACTTACTACTCACGACTCACTTCCCAATGACCAATAACAAATTACTCAGAATTCTAGAACCGGAAGTGATGGACTCTTGGGAAGAAGCAGTTGAATACGATGCGATGGATTTCGTAGAAGTCAACACTGCTTTTGCTCAAACCGCAAGTGAGTTATGTCGGATGGACACAGCTAAAGTTCTCGATGCGGGGACTGGTACAGCTCGAATTCCAATTATTCTCAGTCAAATGCATCCTCATTGGCAAATATGGGGAATTGACTTGGCAGAAAATATGTTGAAATTAGGTTTTCAGAGCGTCAAAGCCGCAGGCTTGCAAGAGCGAATTAGTTTGGAAATAGTAGATGCTAAGCGCCTACCTTACCCTGACGATTACTTCGATCTAATCATTTCTAACAGCCTCGTTCATCACTTACCGAACCCCTTGCCTTTTTTGCAAGAACTCAAACGAGTATTGCAACCCAAAGGAGCCATTTGTATTAGAGATTTAATTCGTCCAAATGATGCGGCGACTATAGATCGGTTAGTTGAAGGAATTGGTACGGAATACAGCGATCGCCAGAAAGATTTATTTCGCGATTCTTTGCACGCAGCTTTTACAATTGATGAGGTCGAACAACTCGTCACTCAAGCCGAAATTCCGGGTGTGAGGATTTATCAATCAAGCGATCGTCATTGGACTGTAGAGAGAGTTTGGAATGGGAATTAGAGTATTTTGGGACAAGGGGGATAAGGGAGACAAGGGGGACAAGGAAGCAGGGGAGCAGGGGAGCAGAGGGGCTTAAGGTGCAACTACCAACTACCAACTACCAATTCCCTACACCCTTTCTTCACGCACCACGCACTACTCTTTACTGATAACTGATAACTGAAAAAGTGGATATTTACAAATCTGCAATTAGACCGTTTCTATTTGATGGCATTAAAGCCGATCCTGAGTGGATGCACGATCGCGTCATTCATTCTTTAGATTGGCTGGATCGAAATCGCGCGCGTCCTGGTGTGAAACAGATTTTAGAACAACTGCAAAAATCTACAGGTTTGCAAGACAAGCGATTGCAACAGCAACTTTGGGGAATTGATTTTCCTAATCCTTTGGGATTAGCTGCTGGGTTTGATAAGGATGGGGTAGCGGCTCATATTTGGTCGAATTTTGGTTTTGGCTTTGCCGAAATGGGGACGGTGACATTTCATCCTCAACTAGGAAATCCTCGTCCGCGTCTATTTCGATTGCCTCAAGACTTTGCCGTTCTCAATCGCATGGGTTTTAATAATCATGGCGCAGCGGTGATGGCGCAACGGTTAGCTGAGAACAATAATTCTCCTACTTTTAGACCAATACCACTAGGCATTAACTTAGGCAAATCAAAAATTACTCCCTTAGAATCAGCCGCAGCCGACTATCTCAACAGTTTTCGGTTGTTGAAAGCCTGGGGTGACTATTTTGTGGTGAACGTTTCATCTCCAAACACTCCAGGGTTGCGATCGCTCCAAGACGCAGCTCAGTTAGGCTTAATTTTAGATGCCTTGCAACAGGAAAATCAGGGAAGAAAACCGATTTTAGTGAAAATCGCTCCCGATTTAGAGTGGGAAGCGATCGTCAATATTCTTGACATTGCCCAAACTTATCAATTGGCTGGAATTATTGCCACTAACACCACAATCTGCCGTGATGGATTAAAAACGCAGATAATTGCTAAAACTGGCAAATCAATTGTCGAAGAAGCTGGAGGAATCAGCGGTTTACCCGTACGCGATCGCTCTACAGAAATTGTTCGGTTTATCTACCAACAAACTCAAGGACAGTTACCAATTATTGGTGTTGGAGGAATTTTTACGGCTGAAGATGCTTGGGAAAAAATTATCGCTGGTGCTAGCCTAATCCAGGTTTACACTAGCTGGATTTACGAAGGAATCGGTATAGTCAACCACATCCTCGCGGGATTGCTGCAAAAAATGGCAAAACACGATTTAAACTCTATTTCCGAGGCTAGAGGAAGTCAGTTATCAGCTCGTCGAGGCAGCGACTAGTGGCTGGTGACTAGTGATTAGATGAAGAATTCTACTACTAGCTACCAGCCACCAACCACTCGCTAAATTCGATAAAACTCCTTAGTTTCAGCCGAAAATCCCCAAGAAATGCCATCAGGATCGCGACTGCGAGTCCACTCAGGAAAATCTGGATCGTCTCGCCGCTTATACACAGTGCTGGAATAGACATTCAGCCGCTTAGCCAGTTCTGACTGGATCAGGGTTTGGGGTAAAGGTTGATTTTGGTTGTGGGATATTGATTGTTCTGTAGCTACTGCGATGTCGTCCGGCTGTGGCAATTGTATGGAGGTTGCGCTTTCTGGAGCATTAGGAGTAGGAGAAAAAGCTGAGACAGTTTCTAAAGGAAGCGATTCGGCTTGCTTAACTGACTGTGAGGCAATTTGCTGAGCATTCTGAGCTTTTTCTTTTGCTGGCTCTAACTCCTTAAGCGGTTCGCTCTTGTCCAGCATACTGCCTAAAGTGCTGGAGGTGATAAAGTAATAGACTGTCCCTAAGTCTTTATATTCCTGTCGCTGAGCGCCAAATTCGGCTGCTTTACTATCTAAATAGTATTTAGCTGTAGCAGCAGACAAATTTGCCTTGATTGCTAAATCTAATGGCGCGATCCGACCTTGATTAGCTTGAATGACTTGCAAAAAAATGGGATTAACTTGCCGACTCCATTGTTGCCACTGATAGTACTGCCATACTTTATAACCAATACTAAAGATTGCTAGCCCCAGCAGTAAAGGCCAAGTTGTAAAGAAGATGACGATCGCGAATGCTATCGGCAACAGCAAAATCAGAAAACCATCGACACCTCTTTCTAAAGATTTTTCTTTCATTGCAATTTTGGCAAAAAGATCCACTTGTTGGCAAATTAATCATAAACTTGGCAAAAGTAGAGCGCAATTTTTGTAACTCTTAACAATTGCGATCGCCTTGGGCTTTTTTGCCAACGGCAAAATTAGCAACTATCTATAGGGTGATTTTATAGATATAAAGGCGTTTCCCGCAACATCTCTACATCTGTCAAACCTAGTAACGTTACTTCCCAAACAAGTCGAGGCTGGGCATAACAGAGTAAGTAACGCCTAGTTGTCTCCAGTTTTTCCAAGGGAAAGTGCTGCATTTCTCTAGCCAAAAACTTTTGCCAGTAGCAATACTGAAGATAGTCTACCAACCAAATTTGAGTTTCTAAATCCAGAGTGCGATCGATTTGACGTGCAAGATCTAGGGCTTCATCGCAAGATGGAGAAATCTGCTGAAGTTTTGCCAGTAATTCAGCCGGAATTACCTCTAGCTTTTGCCAAGCCGCGATCGCTGCCCCTGGGCTGCCCTGCGCTAGTGCCAAAATAGCTGGTTGGCTCAAAATATGCGCGTAGCCGACTTGTTGTAGTACTTGAGCTAAAGACTGAGAGTCCAAGCGATAAAAAGGAATGCGCTGACATCTCGATACCAGTGTTGGCAATAACGATGCAGTAGAGGGAGCGATCAACACAATTGTCGCCTGTCCTGGCTCTTCCAGGGTTTTTAATAGCGCATTTGCCGCTGCCTCTGTCATAGATTCGGCTGACTCGATCGCGACTACAGCACGAGGTGCTTCCAGAGGTGGACGACTGAGAAATTGCTCGATATGGCGAATTTGTTCGATGCGGATAACTGGTGCTGCTTTGCGTTTTTCTTCAGGCTGAGGCGGTTCGATCCACAAAACATCGGGGTGATTGCCCAACTGCAAGCGCTGGCGCACTTGTTGCTGCTTGGAATCTGGAATTTGAGAGCAGAATAATTGTTCTACAAAGTATTTGGCTGCCATGCATCTTCCCACGCCCTCCGGTCCCGCAAATAAATAAGCTGGAGCAACGCGATTTTGCGCGATCGCCTGAGTCAATAATTCTACTGCTTGATGCTGTCCGATAAGTTGGGCAAAAGAAGCGGTCATGGAGAAGTTGTAAGTCGTGAGTCGTAGGAGCGGGTTTAGCGAATAGTTCGACAACTGAGGCAGTAAATCTTGGGACAAAACCCGCCCTTATAGAAGTCGTAAGGGTAGTTTTAGCAAATAGCTCGACAACTGAGGCAGTAAATCTTGGGTCAAAACCTGCCCGTACAGAAGTCGCAAATCGGAAGCATCTAGCCACCAGCCACCAGTCACTAGTCACTGATAACTGTCAACACCTGCCAGACGATCTTGGGATGGTAGAAGCTAAGTGGCGATTTGAGCATTTGCCCTACCTCCAACACTAAGGCATGTAGTTCTGGTCTAGAACTCGTACCTTTCATCAACTGCCGATTATACCAACGCATGAACTTGCCTAGCTTGCCTGACGATGATTTATTTGAATTGTTAGTTGGGTGCTGCTCTGTTTTGAGAAAGCCTAAGTCTTGAGTTGTTGCTATAGTCCAAGCAAGAGAATTTTGTTTAGCCAAACGTTTTTGAAAGTCTGAGGTATCTAAATCTAAAGCATTTACATTAGAGGCATATCCTTGCTTTATCCAGTCGCGTAATGCGATCGCTCCCATAGCGCTGACTGTCATCCCCTGCCCGTAAATCGGACACAGGGCGCAAACTGCATCGCCTAAAGCAACAAAACCTTGCGGTAGTCTAATTTTTTCGTACTGGTACAATCTGTTAGCAGTCGCACGATGAGCGTAGGTAGGGGACACAGGCTTGGCAGATGCGATCGCCTCGTAAAATCTCTGACTGGGTAGACTGCGGGCAAATGCTAAAAAGCCTTCATCGTCCAATGGCGGAAAATCTTTGCTGTAGCCGCCTAGTGTAGCAATCCATTCTCCTCCCTCGATTCTGGCTAAATATCCCAATCGTGTATTCTCTGGTGGAGATTGGGATATTAACATAATTTTCCAATCTGCATCAAATCCTACCGGAGCGCGGTAGCGGCGCGTTGCATAACCGAGAAATGGATTGACGACGGTTTCATCTGGTGGGGTAAATCCCGCGCTTTCTAGCCATTGTGGTGCTTGGGAACGACGACCGCTAGCATCGACAATTAATGTAGCGACTAGTTCGCTCTCTGTGACTTCACTCACGGGACGTAGGCGAATACCTGTAACGCGATCGCCATGAGAATCGCGCACCAAACCCGTTGCGCGATGTTTGGCAATAATTTCAATATTAGGTATCTCTAAAATACGCCGTCTAATTGCCCACTCTAGCAGCGGACGACTGCAAGTGCAGGAAATGATTTCTGAGGCAGATGTCGTGTTGGCACTCCAGTTACCGTAGGTAAAGTGATGAAACTCCCGCAACCAATCAATTGATAGTGCGCCAGCAGTAGAGAGTTCAGCACCGATTCCCGGAAAAAGTTCTTCTAATATTCTGTACCCTTTGGCAAACAAAACGTGAGGTTGTACTGATTGGGGTACGCCTTTTCTAGGTTGAGGCTGGCTGGGTAGCATATCTGTATCGACGATCGCGACAGTCGCAAAATCATCTGCTAGTACCCGTGCAGCCAGCATACCAGCAATGCTCCCTCCTATGACAACAGCACGATCTTGTCCGTGTCTCCGTGTTGAGTTCATCGTTGCAGTATTTCAGCTAAGTTTTGGCGCAAAATCGTCTGAATCTGTTGACGAACTTCGCTTTCACTCAAACTAGCATCAACTCGTACAATGCGGTGCGGATCTTGTTGAGCTAATTCTAAATATCCCTGTTGAACGCGACGATGAAAGGCGATCGCCTCTTGTTCGATGCGGTCGTTGCTTCCCCGTCCTTTAGTTCTGGATAAACCGACTTCTACATCGAGATCTAACCAAATTGTTAAGTCGCTTTCCAGACCAGCAGTTGCGATCGCGTTGAGTTGATGGATTAAATTTAAATCTAAACCGCGACCGTAACCTTGATAAGCAATCGTGGAATCGGTATAGCGATCGCACAGAATAATTGTGCCAGAAGCGATCGCCACCTTGAGCGTTTCTTCTACATGCTGAGCGCGATCGGCGGCGTACAATAACAATTCAGTCGTGCTGAGTATGGGTGCTTCACCTCTAGATTCCAGCAGCAAGGAGCGCAGTTCTGCTCCTAATTGAGTCCCCCCAGGTTCCCTCGTTACGATGACATCTCGTTGAGGAATCGCAGAGCTGAAAAGCTCCTGAAGCCAGGATTGTGTGGCTTGAATTTGTGTTGTCTTGCCACTACCTTCAACACCTTCAAATACAATCAGTTTGCCTGGTGAGTTCAAATTCGTTCTTTATCAGTTATTAGTTATCAGGGGTAAGGGAGCAGGGAGTAGGGAGCAGGTGGCAAAATTATTTGTTGGTAATAGCAGCTTTGAGACTGCGGCAAAATTCGGCGATCGCAGCGAGTCCTTGCTCTGGTGTCCCTTCAGCTAGACGTTTCACTACGGCACTACCCACAATGACTGCATCTGCACCCCACTGTTTTACTTGTGCTGCGTGTTCTGGCTGAGAAATGCCGAAGCCAATTCCGATTGGCTTATCGCTCATCTGCCGAATTTGTTGTAACAAGTCCTGCGCTCGTGCTTCTAATCCAGTTCTAATCCCAGTTACGCCAGTCACGCTCACCAAATAAATAAATCCTTGGGAATGCCGTGCGATCGCCTCAATTCGTTCTGGCGAGCTGGTAGGAGCCACTAGTAGTATAACTTCTACCCCGTATTGGGTTGCCACCTGCAAGACGTATTCCGCCTCTTCTAGAGGCAGATCTGGTATGACTAACCCTGCGACCCCGGCTTGAGAGATCTGTTGAAAAAACGACTCGATTCCTCGGTATAAAATCGGGTTGTAGTAAGTAAATAAAATAATTGGCGATCGCAAATCTGACTTGACAGCCGCGACTACCTCCAAGACTTGCTCTAACTTTGTTCCCCGTTGCAAAGCGCGGGTAGCTGCTGCTTGGATCGTCGGTCCATCAGCCAGTGGATCGGAGTAAGGAACGCCCAATTCGATAATATCTGCACCAGCCGCATCCAAAACCCGTAGTGCCTCAGCGGTCGTTGCTAAGTCAGGATCGCCTGCTGTAATAAATGGGATCAAGGCACACTCATGGCGATCGCGCAAAGACTTAAAACACTCGGAAATAGCAGTCATAAATTAGGGGTTACGAATTAATCTTTTCTTCTTTTTCCAGTTCGGCTTGCAGCTTTTCCAGTTCTTCCGGTGAGAGTTCGTCTAACTTTTTTTGCCAGAAAGCTTCTTCATAGGCGCTTCGCTGCTGGTGATAGGTCATCTTCTTCCCCATCACGCGAAAGACATAGCTTAGCAGCCATCCAATCAAACCACCTACTAATAATAGCTGGCTCCAGATCCCGGCTTCTAGATTATCTAAGCCAGCAACTTTTAAAGTAACGTATGCTAAGCCTCCAGCAGCAAAGACTCCTAGAGTCACTCCTATCGCGTCAATTCGTCGCATTGCAACTGTGTCAAACACTCCTATGTATTCTTTACCTATGTCTGAATTTGGCGGCGCTTGGGTCGAAAGTTGAGAAAGGGCGATAAAACCAATAAACCTGGGAAGAAAAAGAATACCATAAAGTACATAAAACCGCGCTCGAAGGAAGTAGCCGTATACCACCTGAGATTTAAGTAGAGCATTAGTGCGATTGGGACGACAAGCAAGTATGCTCCTGCCAAAGCTAAGTACAGTAGGGCTACCATCATAAATTTTTTCCCAAGTAGGTATAAATGAACGAGCGATCGCCTAAGGCGAGTTCTTTGTTAACTAAGGTGTATTCCCTGTTTTTAGATATTGTACCGCTCTTCAGTTATCAGTTATCAGCGATCGGTGAGGTGAGTGGGAGGTGGTAAGTTGTTCCGACTTACGAATTTTCCCTTGTCTCCCTTATCTCCCTTGTCTCCCTTGTCTCCCTTATCTCCCTTGTCTCTCTTGTCTCCCTTGTCTCCCTTGTCTCCCTTGTCTCCCTTGTCTCCCTTATCTCCACACCTACTTTCTTTTTTTAGTTGCATAAATTCCCCTTTAGTGCTGGAATAGTAAAGCGGGGTAGACAACCCTGTCACAACTCACACTAATAGCTAAGGGGGCGTGGCGGAATGGCAGACGCTACGGACTTAAAATCCGTTGACCTTAAACGGTCGTGAGGGTTCAAGTCCCTCCGCCCCCATAAGATACTTTAAAAACCTACGCTAACAGCGTAGGTTTTTGTGCTTTAATTACGTGTTTACGTGTTTGCTCCGATTGCAATTGTCTGCCAACTTTTCCATTGAAATAGCTATAAACTATCCCGCAATATTACTCAGAAATCTTCCTTTCTCGAACCCCTCTACCCGTAATTTTACGGATGTTTGTTTACCACATGTTTACGATAAAATTGCACAGAAATACTCTACTGTACTAAAACTTTTTAAACTATAGTTCATACTATATAACACCTAATTCGAGCGCGAACAAAATCGCTTCCTACATGGAAAGGCATTGTATGGTTAAGCCTACTATCTTCGATGCTACTGGTTCGTCCAGCGAAGCACAAACTGCAAGCAATCTTACCTCGCGGCAAACAAGCAACTTTGAAGAAGCACAGGAAACTATATATGCTTACTTGTTAGATATTATTAAGCAGTGGTCGCCTGAAAATGTTTTGAAGGAATTCAGACATTTATTTATTCAAGATGATGACCCAATTAACTCCAATGTCATCCGCTCTATATATGAAATTGTGTTTGCCAACGATCGCCAAGAATTTCATTATACGCTCAAACGGTCGTGTTATATTCTCGTCAATAACTGGGTTTCTAAAAGAAAATTTAAATACATCCAACAGCTACTGGAAATTTTAAACGATCCGATTACTAAGCGAAAGTCTCTTTCGCCAATGGTCGACCGCTTAAGAGGTTGGATGCAAGCTTTTGCTAAAAGCGACGATTATCAAAAATTAGAATTGTATGCTCAGGCTAAATTTCAAGAACACGCTCGTTGGAATTCTCGCTATGCACCAATCTTGCTCTCAACTCAATACAACGACTTAAGAAACCCAATCGAACAACGAGAAGCAGCTAGAAATCGAGCATTACAACTACGGTGTAGATTTAAGTTTGACTTGGCGATGTATATGGCACGGTTTGAATCTGCTGGAATCGACAGCCAAATTCAAAATCCGACAGATGTAGGAGATGAAATTCTCCGAGTCATTAAGCTTATTGTAGCTAAACGCGATTCTTATAGCTATGCAAACATGGCTAACGTATTTAGCAAAACAACTCAAGGACAAAACTACAAAAAGTTTAAGCAAAGTTTAAAAGACTATCTACTCTGCTATGGAGAAAGTCAGGAGTTTTCTGATACCTTAAAACTCAATTTATGGCATAAATTAGATTCGTTATATGAAACCTGGCACGATCAGCCACTAACCGATACAATGTTGTTGAAAACATGCAATAAACTGATAGACTATTTAACAACAGATAAGCGAAAACAGCCTTCACCACTACTAGAATCATTAATATCGCAAGGTAATCCGCTCACGGTTGTCATACTCTTATTGAAGATTGTCTTAATTTGTCAACCCGCACGAATACGTTTAGAAGCTTGTGTTGCCGACTTAATTATGTATCATGAAAAGTCTCCAGAAAGTTGCGTTTGGATGACTAATTTTATTGAAATTTTCACGATTATCTTTGCAATTTATGCAGACAATATGACAATATCAGTTAAATGATATCTTATTAAATTTGTAGAACATTTGTATGGTGAGCATTGCTCACCTGATTTTTATTGATATTTGTAGGGCGAACAATATCCACAGAGTTATAAAAAATATCTATTATTCGCCAATGATTGAAAATTGCTACTATCTGTCATTCATCATTGATGATTTGCAGGTAACTAACCACCAACCATCAATTACCGACGATCGATCTCTCATTTAACCAAGCCAATCCCGCGCCAGCAGCTTCAGCAGTAATACTAATAAAGCGATATAAAGCGATCGCGCTAATGACTGCACCCGTAGAAAAACTGTGTTGCAATAAAGCGATCGCCGTGACTTCAAAGACTCCTAAACCTCCAGGCGCACCAGGAATTACTAATCCCAGTACCCAAGCTAAACTAAAAGCAGCAAATAATAAAGGAATACGCTCTATTGATAGCGGAATTATAGCTAGTAAAGTTAGTAAAAAACCCGTTCCTCGCAATCCCACGAAACCCAATTCTCCCAATAAAGGTCGCCAAGGATAGCGTTTAATTTGACAGAGAACGCGATCGCTTGTATTTGTAGTAGTCGATTGAAATTTCATTCGACTGAGCAGCCGCATCGCCAAGTTTAGCAAATGAGGGTGAATTGCTAACAATACCCCAGCCAAAACAAAAAATAGTAACAATCGGATATAACTTTGAGTTAGAGCGATCGTCGATTGGATTCCCAGCAAAGCCAACACGATTGCAGCAGCCGCCATTAATAGAGGTTCTAACAATACGCTTAAAGCTGCTATGCTGGTAGGAATACCAGCAGTTTTTGCCGCAGAAATTCGACCGTAGTAATGCCAGACATTCCCTGGTAAATATTTAGCAATATTTGTTTGTAAATACACTCGTACGAATTGAGGAATATTGACGGTCTGGTTGAATTCCTCTAATATCCAAGTCCAGACCCATCCAGACCAGATATGGGCAAGTAGAGTCACGCATAAAGCGATCGCTAAAGTTAGCCATCCTAAAGTAGCAATCCGAATTGCTGCTACTTCTTGCCAATTGTTTTTGAAAGCTGTTATTAAGAAAAATAAAGTCCCGCCTAGTATTATCCAGCGCAAGTAAGGTTTCAGGCGTGACAAAATGTGCTGCATTCAGTTTCCAATGTGAATCTCTCTTGAGTTAGAAACAAATTGAACTATAGCGATTGCAAAATGCACCCTTTGCTAGAGGTAGCGATCGTTCGTAAATGCCTAAGATTAGCAATCGTTGGTCAAATTCGAGCCACTTTATACAATAACGCCAAAATGCTCTTGACACACATATAAGTAAGTCTAATTGAAAGCATGAAATTTAGCACGCGGCTGAGATTAACAGTACTAGTGTTTATTGCAGCACTTAGACCAAGGGCATTTGGCGGACTGGTTCAGTAAATAGGAGGGTTTTATGCAAAAGTTAACTACTTTGTTCAAAAAACTAAGATTGCGCCAAGTGCTGACAGTATGCCTAGTCAGCGTATTACTGATCTTCAGCGCAGCTTGTAGCAATGCAACGACAGCCCAAGGTGCAAATCCTAATAACCCTGCTGTACAAGCGGGTGGCAACAACAATCCTCACAAAAATCCTGGGGTTAACTACAACAACGTAGATAAATATACTACCGATCCCACAGTTAAAGAGACACCCGATAAATCGCCAACTAATCGCGCTAGTTTAGATGGATATTCTCTGCTTGTAGCAGCTAACAGCGAAGGACTTCTTTACCCTGGAGCAGAAACCCCAGCCGGTAGAGCAGAAAAAGAAACTGAATTACCAATCAAAACAGCGAAAGACTTTAGACAACCCGAAGCAGGCGGGTTGAACCAAAGAAATGAAGATTTAGGAGAGCGGCTTGGTAACCGTTTAGAAAAGGTGCAAGAAGCTTTTAAAGAGGCATCGAAGTTTACTCAAGAAAAAGCAGCAGAAGGTAGCAGAAGACCAGAAGCTCAAAGCAATCCTGCTTTAGGTCAATAGGTTCCAATCGAGTAGCAAAATTTTGTGGCGAAACAAGAACAAAAAACATCTTGCTCTCACAAATAACTCTATCCAATTAAAGGGAGTATTAACATGAACAGGATCGTAACTGCTGTGAAAAAAGTTCATCTAGGACGAATTTTGGTCACCTGTATGGCAGGAATTTTACTCTTCGTTAGCACTGCTTGCTCTAGTGCTGTACAAGCAAAGAGTCCTGATGCAGGAGTTGTGACTGGAAGAAGACAGAATGTCCCTGCTGGGAAATTAGCCGTCCCAGGACAGGAGAATCCTAGACCAGAAGTTCCAGGTGGTACGGCAACTTCTCCCGATTCCGGCGTGGTGAATAAGTTCGAGGGAGGACCGACAATGAATGAATTTAGCGATGTCGATCCCAGAGCCAGAGATTTAGAGAAGGCAGCTAACAAAAAGGCTAATGCCTTAATCGAAAATGCCGAGCGCAACGTCATCGACCAAACAAGTGATGTTGGCGAAAACACCAAGCGAATTCTAGGTAAAAAAGGAGAGAACGCAGAAGATTTCGGTAAGAATGTTAACCGAAATACCGAGAGTCTCCAAGACAAGATCAAAGGTACTGCTGAAGACCTAGCCAAAGGCGCAAAGCGCGGTACGGAGAATATTAAAGACAACACCTCTGATGCCCTACGAGGAGCAGACAGAAACGTCAGCCGTGCTGCTGAAGATGCCAAAGATACAGCTAGAGATTTAGGCAAGAGCGCTCAACGCAAAGCTGACGAGGCAGCTCAAAACACTCAACGTAGTTTGGATCGCGCCGGACAAGCTGCTAGAGATGCAGTTGACTAATTTTCTTGAATAAGTTCTGTAGCTGAGGGTGAGTCTATGCTCACCCTATTTTTTGCTAAAAACAAACTCAGTGATTTGACTAATTTACTCAAGTTCTTTTCTATGAAGAGCCACACAGTAAGCAGAAGCCATTTGGTTGAAACGATTAAAAATTTGTTCTAGCCAGTGAGAATCGGCATTTGGAAATAATTGCTGAAGTCCGACAAAAGTAGAATACTCAACAATCGCAAGTTCAAGTGCAATTTTTTCGTCAATTTGTCCCATCTCACCAATTAAGCCGACTAAATATTGAATTCTCTGCTCGTCAACCTGCTTGAGGACGAGTTGCACTCGTCGATCGACTCCCGACCAATTTCTAATTGCTCGCTCAATATGTCTGTCTATTCCTGCTGCTAGACGGTCGAGTTCTCGACGGCGATCGCTCAGATTGTCAAGTTGCTCGACGGTTGTGATAATCCGGTTTGTATACTCGGACTGCCAATACTCAAGTAGTGCGTTAATAAATTCGCCGTGATTCTTGAAGTGGTGGTAAAAGGAACCCTTTGTCCGACAGGTGACTTGACAAAGGCGTTCGATGGTTAAAGCTTTTTCCCCCTCAGAACCCAATAGTTGCAAGCCAGTATCGAGCCAGTCTTTGCGGGTCAATCGTTCAGCCGTGGTCATGTTGAGAACAAACCTAAAAATCCCAGTAGAGTAATGGGGATGAAGAATACCCACTGCGGGTAATCAAGCGGTTTTAGCCTCCGTAGAGTTATTAATCCCACATTAAGCAACGCACAAGCAGCTGAAATACTGGTTGCAGCTAGAGCTAAAGGAATATTAGTTGGCAACAGTGCAGCCCAGGCATACGTACAGGTCAAAAATAACAGCGCGATCGTCACAATGTGCCAGCAGTAGTACATTGTCAGCTTGGGTATTTCTTGGAGATCTGAGGCATCAAGTAATGGTATTACCACCTCACGTCCACCCCAAAAAAGATGAGCGAGGAAAGTAATTAGCGAGATAACGGCAGCAGCAAAAAGAAACCAGTTCATGACATTCTCCTTCTTTGCCGAGATATTCATACAATACCATACCAAATGGTATGTTTAAGTTTAGCTGAATTCGCTCAGCACAAATTTCTAAAATATTTTCATTCTGAATTCTGTTCGTACCAAGCTTGCAGCGCTAATCGATGAACTTCTCGCCAAGGGAGACCGTGCCGTCGAGCAATTTGCCAGCAATCTTCGTATTCTGGCTGGACGTTAGTAATTTGACGCTCTGTGGCTGTACCAGTCCAAGCAATTTTAACTCGCACCGTACCGTAGTCGGTTGTTACAGATTGGATTTCGCGCTGTAAAGCCAGCCGTTGTTGAGTATAGTGGCGAATACCTAAAGTTGTAGTTTCTCGAAAGACGATCGCCTCAAGATCGGTCACCTTGTCAGGGTAGCAAATTACAGTGAGCAAAATGCCAGGGCGAGATTTTTTCATCCCAATTGACTGCGTAAAAACATCCAACGCTCCAGCCGCTAGCAGCGCCTCCAAGGCGTAGCCGATCGCCTGGGGGTTGAGATCGTCGATCTGGGTTTCCAGTACCGCGATCGCCTCTAGAAAGGGGCTAGTATTCGATCCTTGTAGGGGCGCATCATGCAACGTCTCCACACCCAGCCACAAGCGCAGAATATTAGGAATCGGTAGATCGATGGAACCCGCACCCTGTCCGATCCGCTGTATCGTCATGGTGGGTGGAGAGCCAAAATCTGTAGCTAAAGTGGTGGCGATCGCGGCTCCCGTAGGCGTAACTAATTCTTTTTGGATACCATTGCTATAAACCGGGCAAGCCCGCATCTCCCACAATTTCAACACCGCTGGTACGGGAACCGCCATCTGTCCGTGGGCGGCTTTAACTGTCCCGCCTCCCGTGGGTAAGGCAGAACAGTAAATCTTATCTATCCCCAACCAATCTAAACCCAAGCAAGTACCGACAATATCTACAATGGCATCCACCGCACCAACTTCGTGAAAGTGGACTTTCTCTGGCGCAATACCATGCACTGCTCCTTCCGCAACAGCTAGCTGACGAAAAACAGCTAAACTCCAAGCTTCAGCACGAATTGGTAAATTAGCTTTGAGGATTAAATCTTCAATCTCGGGCAAATGACGACCGTGATGATGGGTATGATGGTTGTGGTGGTGATCCTCGTTACCCAGTAAATCGACATGAAATTTTGTTGCTAACTGCCCGTTACGGTGAACGGATTCAACCCTTAGTTGGTATTCTCGTTCGATTCCTAAACCCTTAAGCTGTTCTTGTAAGTATTCTAGCGGCACGCCAGCATCTACCAGCGCTCCTAAACACATATCACCAGCAATGCCAGTAGGACATTCGAGGTAAGCTAGTTTTGTCATAAGTTAGTGGTGCGTGGTGAGTGGTGCGTGAGGAGAATTCGGAATTCGGAATTCGGAATTAATGCGTGAATGCGTGAATTGCTCCCCTGCTCCCTACTCCCCGATCATGGCTACAGTCTACACAATTCATCCCGACAATCCTCAAACTCGCACCGTGGAAGAAATTATCGCAGCGCTGCGCGATGGTGCAGTCATGCTGTATCCGACTGATACTGTCTACGCGATCGGCTGCGACCTTAATTCTAAATCGGCAGTAGAGCGAGTGCGCCAGATCAAACAGCTATCAAATGATAAGCCGCTAACTTTTTTGTGTCCTTCTCTCTCTAATGTGGCAACTTATGCGATCGTCAGCGATCCTGCTTACCGGATTATGAGGCATTTAATCCCAGGGTCTTATACTTTTCTGCTCCCCGCCACCAAGCTCGTACCGAAATTAGTCCAAAATCCCAAGCGCAAAACGACGGGCATTCGAGTCCCAAATCATAAAATTTGTGCTGCTTTATTAAATACTTTGGGTAATCCGATTATTTCTACCTCAGCTCACTTGCCTCAAAATGGCAACGGGCGCTCTGCTCCGGCTGAAGCTAACTTATCGCGAGTCGAGTTATTCGATCGCCTAGACAACATAGTAGACGCGATCGTCGATGATGGCTCGGAGCCAGAAGATGAAGTCTCGACAATTATTGACATGACGACAGACGAACCAGAAATTATCCGCCAAGGTAAGGGCTGGGAAGTTGCCGTAGCATGGGTGTAATAAATTCGGAATTCGGAATTCGGAATTCGGAATTCACGCATTAGTTTGTACCCCACACCCTTTCTTCCCTGATAACTGATAACTGGTAACTGATAGCTGAATTGACTCATCGAAAATTCTCATCAGCCGAATCGTGCCATTAAGTGTATTGTTTTGCTAAGTTAGTCTTAACATATTGAAAAGAAAGTCTTCCCCCAGATCGCTGCGATCGCTCCAAATTAACTTCCAATTGCGGAATAGGTAACGAGTGATACACAGATATAAGTGGGCAGTATGTTAGAGAAATTAAACGAACGTCTATTCGTTCTGAGGCGGTTATGGCTGTCTATTATGCCCAGACTTTTAATTCATTGAGCCAGCAGTTGCAGAGAGTTTTTCAGACAATTGATGCTGAAAGTTGCCCGCTAACTTTCAACTTCCACATGCACACGGTATATTCTGACGGTAGGTTAGAACCGGAAGAAGCGATCGAGCAAGCAATTTCAATCGGGCTGCGAGGCTTGGCAATTACCGACCACCATACTATAGGTGGGTATCGAGCTGCTCAGCGTTATTTAGCCCAATGGCAATTGCATCATCCAGATTTAGAAGACTGCGTGCCTCAGTTATGGAGTGGAGTTGAGATTAATGCCGGATTGTTAGATACAGAAGTGCATATTCTGGCATATGCATTCGATCCCCAACACGCACGTATGCAGCCCTATCTCCAAAGACGTACTGCAACCGGAGAAGCATATTGTGCTGCTAGCATTATTAGTGCAATCCATGAAGCAGGGGGATTAGCAGTGTTAGCTCACCCAGCTCGCTACAAGCGATCGCCTTTCGATCTTATTGCTGCTGCTAACCAACTGGGAATTGATGGGGTAGAAACATATTATGCCTACAACAATCCCCATCCCTGGCGACCTAGCCCGAAAGAAACTCAACAAGTACGCGCTCTGGCTCAACAATACCACTTGTTAAATACCTGCGGTACGGATACCCACGGTCGTAGCCTGCTCCAGCGTCTGTAACTGGCAACTAATAACTGGTCACTGGTCACTGGTCACTGGTAACTGAACTTGTTCCCAAGCAGTCCCCTTATAACCGTAGGAAAATATTTCTGGATGAAGAATCTCGGCGAGAATTTCTAGGGAATCGACTAAGCGTGGACCCGGACGATTGAAATAAGCGTTACCGTCAGTAGCATAGACTCTGCCACTTCTAACTGCTCGTAGATGCTGCCATTCTGGGCGCTGCGTTAAAGGCAACATTTCTGCCTGGGTACGGTTGAGGTCAAGACCGCAAGGCATGACCACAATAATACTTGGATCGGCAGCTATCAGGTTTTCCCATCTTACTTGAGCGGATGCCTGACCGGAAACACTAAATAAGGATTGACCCCCGGCGATCGCCACTAGTTCGGGAATCCAGTTACTTGCTACCATGAGAGGATCGATCCACTCAATACATACGACTGTTGGTAATTCCGACACCGATAGCCCGCGAACCTTTTGCCGACAAACTTCAATCCGCGACTGAATATTTTCAATTAATCTATTTGCATCGACTCCAAGCGTCTGAGCTACACGCTCTATATCTGCCCACACGTCTGCTAAAACGTTGGGTTGAAGAGAGATGATGTGAGGTTGAGAATGCGTTAGGTTAGCAACTGCTTTTTCTACTTCACCCAGACTTACGGCACAAACATCGCACTGGTCTTGAGTGACTATGTGGGTTGGCTGTAACTGTTCTAAGAGGTCGGTTTCAATTTGGTAGATGCTCAGTGCTGATTGGATTAGTCGATCGACATCCTGATGAATCTCAGCGCTACTACCGTTAGAGTTAATTCGCGCCCGCGTACAAGCCGGACGGTTGAGTATTTCTGGAGGAAAATCGCATTCGTGCGATCGCCCGACCACCACGTCTGTTAGACCCAATGCTGCTAAAATCTCGGTAGCACTAGGAATCAGCGAGACTATTCTGAGATCTTGCTTTTTCATCAGTCGCTCCTACATCTCAACTTGAATCCTGTAACTTCAGCGTTAAACTTCAGCTTTTAAGCAAAAAATTATACAATTAGCACAAATATTTATTAACTATAATCAAATTCTACTTGAGATAGCACTGCTATTAATCAATCTCTGGTATTACATCCGAATAGTTAATGGGAAACTCTTATATATCGCCTCTTGACGCTAAAAAGCTATTTGTTTTCTAATGAAAGAATTAAAGAAAACATACAGAAAAATGTCACTAACACACCTACTGGCTGAAGAACCTGACTGAAAAAATAACTAAGAATTTCACGACTGAGAAAAATTTAGATCGGAGGCACGATAAAAAGTAGAGTTGGCGATCGCAGCTAAAATTGCCTCACTGCGAAACTACTAAAATTCTTGGGCTGAATGAGCAATCCTGAACGACAATTTGTAACGCACGTAAACCCAGCTCCACTGAAAATATTATTAGTGGGGCAGCCTAGTTTGGAGCGAAGAATTCGGGAAATGCTACGGGCAGTCCAAACCCCGTTACAACTCGTTTGGCAAGAGCGGGTGCAGGCAGCTTTAGCGGATCTCAAAACAGAATCAGCTAGTGTTGTTCTACTCGAACTCGATCGAGCTGGGCAAAAACTCAAACAATTGCGGTTAGCTTACCCGCACATGCCAATTGTTGTTTTAGGAGAAGACGAAGCAGAAAATGCCCAAACAGCATTAGCCCAAGGAGCGCAGGAATATTTAGTCAAGGCAGAAGTAGAGGCGCAGGGATTGCTGAGGGCATTGCGCTATGCAATCGAGCGCCAGCAGTGGCAAACTCAGTGGCGACAAACTCAATCCCAGCTGAAGCAAGCCGAGGAAAAGTTAAGCCTTTACCAAGAAGTTGTTGCGAATTCTAATAACGCGATCGCAATTTATGACTCTCAAGGCAATTTTGTCGAACAAAACGCCGCTCACCGCACTCTATTAGGGTACGAAGATGAGGAACTGTGCGGACAGAAAAAAGACGAAATTTTCTCGTCGAAAGCACAGGTGGCGGAGATTTCTACTCAATTGCAAAATGGTGATAATTATCGGGGAGAAGTGACTCTGCGCCGTCGGCAAGGATGGTTGGTGACAGTAGAGTTATTTGCTTTTCCCCTGCGCGATCGCTCGGGAGAACCAGTTTACTACGTAGGAATTGGACGAGATGTCACGGAAAGGTTGCAGGCAGAATCTACCCTCAAAGAACGCGATCGCCTGTTGGCGGCTGTTGCCACCGCTAACAATCACCTGTTAACTACCACAGATTTCTCTGCTGCGATCGACCTAGCCTTGGAAACTTTGGGTCAAGCCTGCGATGTCGATCGAGTTTACGTATTTGAAAATCATCTTCATCCCAGCACGGGCGAACTGTTAATGAGTCAGCGTTTTGAGTGGACTAGTTCTACCGTCATCGCTCAAATCGACAATCCAGAATTGCAAAGCCTGTCTTATCAGACCTGCTCTCCTGTATGGTATGACAACTTAGTTGCAGGTAAACCAATTGGTGGACTCGTCAAAAATTTACCGGCGCACGAACGCGAAGTTTTAGATCGGCAACAGATTATCTCCATTTTAGTCGTGCCGATCTTTCTCGAATGTCAATTTTGGGGTTTCGTCGGCTTTGACGACTGCCATCGAGAACGTCAGTGGACGGAAACCGAACGAGCGATCCTCAGTGCCGCAGCGGGTAGCATTGGTGGTGCGATCGCGCGCCAGCAAACAAAAGTGGCGCTTCAAGAAAGCGAATTGCAATTCCGTGCCATTTTTGAACATTCCAGTATTGGGATCGGTCTTTCAGACTTGAAAGGAGGGCAGATTGATAGCAATCCAGCCCTGTGTCACATTCTGGGTTACAGTCGGGAAGAACTGTTAAAAATGAGTTTTACTGACTACACTCATCCAGATGATATTGCCGCAGATGTCAAACTTTTTTACGAACTGGTCATGGGTCAACGCGATCGCTACGAGATCGAGAAACGATACACTCGTAAAGATGGTTGTCAAGTGTGGTGTCGCCTGAATCATTCACTAGTGCGAGATAGCGCGAATCGCCCTCAGTTTGTCATTGCTTTAGTAGAAGATATTACCATTCACAAACAGATAGAAAATCATTTACGCGATAGCAAGGAAGCAGCAGAAGCAGGTAGTCGGGCGAAAAGCGAATTTTTAGCAATTATGAGCCACGAACTACGCACGCCTTTGAATGGAGTTTTAGGGCTATCGCAGCTGCTAGGGCAAGAGTTATTTGGTAGTCTTAATGCTAAGCAAAAAGAATACGTGAGTTGCATTCACAGCAGTGGCGAACACTTACTAGCTTTAATTAACGATGTCCTCGACCTCTGCAAAGTTGAAGCAGGTAGGGAAGAACTCACGCTGGTGCGGCTAAATGTTCGGGATTTATGCACTTACTGTTTGAGTGTCGTGCGCGATCGCGCCGTTGCCAAGCAGTTGCAATTACTCAGTGAAATCGATCCGCAAATCGATAGCTGCATTGCTGACGAGCGCCGTGTCAAGCAGATGCTATTAAATTTACTGGCAAATGCGATTAAATTTACTCCTAAAGGGCAAGTATCGCTACGGGTAGAACAAGTCAACCAGGGAATTGCTTTTAAGGTTGCAGACACGGGAATAGGCATTGAGCTATCGCAGCTAAACCTATTATTTCAGCCGTTCAAACAGCTGGATAGTCGATTAAACCGACAGTATGAAGGCACGGGATTAGGTTTATCGTTAACCCGTAAGTTAGCGCGGTTGCACGGCGGCGATGTCACTGTCCGCTCGACTGTAGGTAAAGGCAGTGAATTTACCCTATGGTTGCCAAACGCTTACCCGAACGATCTATGTCAAGAGCCAGCCAAGGAGCGATCGCTCCTATCACCAACCGAACCAAAGCTATCCCGTAAACGTCCTGCTAGCAGATGTCGATCGCCAATCGCTAAACGGATTCTCATTGTAGAAGACGACGATCGCAGCGCCCTACTATTGCAAGATTATTTTGAGATCGTTGGCTACCAAGTCAAGCATCTCAAACACCCTCATAACTTTCAGGGGATGTTATATCTCTACCAGCCAGATTTACTGCTATTAGACGTACAGCTACTAGGTGGTGTGTCAGGAATGGATTTGCTTTGCAGTTTGCGCCAGCAACCAGAGTGGCAAAAATTACCTGCGATTATTCTTACTGCTTCGGTAAAGGCAGGAGAACGCGATCGCTTTTTAGCAGCTGGAGCCAACGACTACTTCAGCAAACCCATAGGCATTGCTCAAATTGAAAAAATCTTGATGCAGTATTTAAGCTAGTGGCTAGTGGCTAGTGGCTAGTGGCTAGTGGCTAGTGACCGTCAACCGTCAACCAATGACCTAATAGCAATGATTTTGCGGTTTTTCCTGAGCGGTTTTTGCCGTACCACCAACCAAAACTATTGGATTAGCACCACCGTTGTGAATGTCATATTGACCGTTGTTACTGAAAGTGTTACTACCAGCTAAATCGATCTGTGCTTGAGAACAAGCCGCGATCGCAATTCCATCCCTTTGATTATTTTCGATCGCGTTGTTGCGTAGTACCGGACGCGCTTCCTGAGAAACGAAAATTCCATCTCTGTTGTGAATAATTTTGTTTTCCACGACTACAGGTGCAGCCATACCACCGATTGCTAGTCCGAAACCAGTGTCTTGAAACACGTTGTTGCGAATCTCTCCTTGAGCTTCGCTAGCCAAAGACATGCCGTTACCACCGTTTTTTACAAAGACATTTGCCGCAATTTTAGGTGTAGCAGTCCCAGTCACAAAAATTCCTTCTCGATGGTTGTTGGTGAAGGTGCTGTACTGTACGGTGGGATTAGTTGATTCAATCCACAATCCCGTCCCGCGTAAGTTGGAGTTACCAATTGTCACACCAATAATTGTGCTATCTTTTTCAGCAACGACAGCAACATTCTGACGCGCAAACGTGCGGCTGAGATAGCGTCCGCCACCATTAATCACAACGTTCTGACCGTTAGTAGCAACATCACCTTTGAGCGTCACACCCGATTTGAGTTTTAGGGGAAATACTTCACCACTGTGAGCCGAGTACGTACCAGCAGCTAACTGAATTAGGGTTCCAGGTTGTGCTTGTTGTAAAGCAAAAGCAATCGTACGGAACGGAATTGAGGGGTCTTTACCTGCTGTGATAGCATCTATACCTGTTGCAGAGTTAACGTAAATTATCTGCTGACTCGGTAGGGTTTTGACTCCAGAAATAGAAGCTTGGTGCTGTACGGGATTTGGTTGTGCTTGGGTGGGAAAATTCACCATACCAATACACAAAGATCCGGCGATCGCGCCAACTTGACAAAACCTGATGATTGTGGGAGAGTTCATACGTATCCTAGACTTATACTTCCTGATTGTTTGCGTGCCAGCCTGACTTACAGCAGTTAGAGGAGAAGATGCACGTCTTCAGCAGGTATTAACCTACAAATTGCGATCGCAGTTTGTCGCGATCGTCCTCTTGCTACTAAAAAAGTAATTAGCTGTGTTATTTGATATTTCTCGTGAGGTTTCTCCTGCTACCGTTTGCTCACTCAGAAACGCTTTCACACACCACAATTGAAAGCTCGTCCACACACCAGAATTAACTAGGCAGTTAAGGAGTATCCAGCGCCTAAACTTGCGACTGGCTCAATTTGCAGCAGCAACCTTTATGCACCGATGAAATAAACCTTAAACTCTCAGCTCTGGCTTTGACAGTCGGTAAAAGTCATCAAGTATGTCAGTCAGAAAAAGTCATAATGAAGTCGTAAGTTGTAAGTCGTAAGTCGTAAGTTGGAGTGGCACAAGTGCTATGAGATTTACTAGAGCCACGAATGTATAATTTTGTCAATTAACAAAATATTAAAATTGCTGACTAAAAGAAAGATTAGTGGTTATTCTTATTGGTCATTGGTCATTGATATTTTCTCTACTCCCTACTCCCTCTCAATGGATGTCGAATTAGGCTTAAAGATTGTCGAGCAAATTTTGGAACAAAAACGCTTGTCTAAAGTGCAGGAAATCTTATTGCAACAGTCTTTTGTAGGGCATTCTTACGTAGAAATCGCTAAAATTTCTGGCTATGATGCTGGCTATCTTAAAGATGCAGGTTCCCAGTTGTGGCAAATTCTCAGCGATGCTTTGGGAGAAAAGGTAAGCAAAAATAACTTGGTTGCCGTACTAAAACGTAATTCTTGTCGCTATGTACGTACAGAATCAGATAGACAATTCAATTCACAATTAAATTCCACTGCCTATTCGATTCCCGACTTCTCAGTACGAATGCACGACTGTGCGCCCCTACCAACTCCCGATTACCGAAATCGGAAACAAGAAATTGATATTTCTTGTTTCTACGGACGCAGTAACGAATTATCTTTACTAGAACAATGGATTTTAGGTGAAAATAACTCCATTTCCCGCTGTCGGGTAGTCGCAATCTTGGGAATGGGTGGTATCGGTAAAACTGCTTTATCTACTAAATTAGCAACTCAGATTCAGGATAAATTCGAGCGCACGATTTGGCGATCGCTACAGTCTGAACCTTCTCTGTCTGAATTATTATTAGATATAATTCAAAGCCTCACTCAACTCCATGAATCTTATCTTCCAGAAAAATTAAGCGATCGCATTTCGCTTTTAATCTCTTATTTACGTCAACAGCGCTGCCTTTTAATCTTAGATAGTTGGGAAACAATTCTGGCTAGCAACGATCGCTTGGGCTGTTGTCGAGAAGGATTTGAAGGTTATGGGGAGTTGATCGAGCGTTTGGGTACAGAAATTCATCAAAGTTGCTTAATTCTCACTAGCCGAGAAACACCTCAAGAAATTGTCGCTTATTCAGGAGAAAAACTTGCAGTGCGATCGCTACAACTTACAGGATTACAAGCTGCTGAAATTAATGCTATTTATCAGACGATTAATACTTTCTGGGGAACTCCTGAAGTATGGCAACAGCTAGTAGATTATTACGGTGGTAATCCGCTCAGCCTCAAAATAGTTGCATCTACTATTCAAGCTTTATTTGACGGTAATATTTCTCAGTTTTTGCAATGCTGGAGAGCAGAAGTTTTTATCCTTGATGGAATTCGAGATTTACTAGACTCTCAGTTTAATCGCTTGTCCGATTTAGAAACGGAAGTGATGTATTGGCTGGCAATCGAGCGAGAACCAGTTACGGTAATAGAACTTCAAGACGATTTACTTTCCATTCTCTCTAAACAGCAGCTTGTTAATACTTTAAATTCTCTTTGCCGTCGTTGTTTAATTGATAAAAATGGAGGAAAGTTTATCCAGAGTCCATTGATTACAGATTATATTGTTGAAAAGTTTACTCAACAAATATATCAAGAAATAAGTTTAGAAGATAGAGAGGTTTTTGGCGATCGCCTCTCGTTAAGATCTCAAATTTAAGCAGCTTATACGTTTTTATGAGTTTGCTATTAGCTTGTCAAGTCTCTCTAATACTTGACGCTGGAAATCGCTAGAAATTTCATTAAATTGCATCTCGATCGAAAAACACAGTAATAATAATTGAGCTAGTAGGATGCGTTGTAACGCACCCTCCCTGTTTAAATTCTGCCCGCAAACACGCGCTCTGCCGCACCCGTCATGTAAAGTTTTTGGTCGTGCGACCATTCAATTTGCAGACAGCCACCTGGAAGTTCTACAGTAGCAACGCGATCGCATTTTCCTGCTAACACTCCAGCCACCAGGGAAGCACAAGCACCCGTACCGCAGGCTAAAGTTGCCCCAGCACCGCGTTCCCAAACCCGCATTTTCAGGTAATCTCTGCTTGTGGCTTGAATAAATTCCGTATTCGTGCGCTGGGGAAAAACTGGATGATGTTCAAACTGGGGTCCGATTTCCTCTAGGGGAATAGCAGCCACATCATCAACAAAGGTAATACAGTGAGGATTACCCATGCTGACACAGGTAACTGACCAAGTCTGACCTGCAACGTTTAGAGATTGGTTAATAACTTTCTCTCTAGCAGTGACAAGAGTTGTCGGAATTTCCTCGGCTAACAATCTTGGTTCTCCCATGTCTACCTTGACCTGACCATCAGCAGTGAGTTGGGGAACGATGATACCAGCTAAAGTATGAATGCGGAGGCGAGAGGTAGGATTCGTGCTTCCCTCTAAATCTGCTAAAAATTTGGCAAAACAGCGAATTCCGTTGCCGCACATTTCCGGTTCCGAGCCATCAGAGTTGAAAATCCGCATGGTGTAATCAGTACCGTTGGTTCCAGGTAGTGCAAAGATGACACCATCAGCACCAATCCCAAAATGGCGATCGCATAATTTGACAGCTTGCTCTGGCGTAACGATTGGTTCGCTAGAGGCACGATTGTCAATCAAAATAAAATCGTTACCTAACCCGTGATATTTAACAAATTCGATAGTCATGTTTAGAACAGTGAATAGGGAGTAGGGAGTAGGGAGTGGGTCAACAATTCCTGACTTCCGACTCCCCATTTTTAACTTTTAACTTTTAACTTTTAACTTTTGACTTTTAACTGCTCTTTACTCACTCCTCCTCTCCATGAGATTTGCTCTA
>NZ_PYCI01000259.1:0-2117 GCF_003015105.1 Chroococcidiopsis sp. CCALA 051
GTCAAAAGTCAAAAGTCAAAAGTCAAAATTTAGTAACTACAAATAACAAATGACCAATGACTAATGACCAATGACCAATGACTAAACAGGCAAAATATTCTTGTCGAAAATCTCCGTCGGAATTGCTAGCGTACAACAAGCATTGGGAATATCAACAATACCGCTGACTCTTCCTTCTACTGGCGCACAACTGAGCAATAAATAGGCTTGTTCGCCTGTAAAACCGAATTTCTTCAGATATTCGATCGCATTTAAACAAGCACGACGGTAGGCAATATGCACGTCCATGAAGTATTGTTTGCCTGTATATTCGTCTACAGAGATCCCTTCAAATACGAGATACTCCGAATAGCGCGGTTCTACGGGACCTGGTTTAAAAATTGGGTTGACCATGCCGTATTTTTCTACGCCACCTTTGATGATGTCTACATGCAAGTCAATATAACCAGACATCTCAATCGCACCGCAAAATGAGATTTCCCCGTCCCCTTGCGAGAAGTGAATATCTCCCATCGATAGCTTTGCACCTTCCACGTAGACGGGGAAATAAATCCGCGTTCCTTTGGAGAGATTCTTGATATCACAGTTACCACCGTGTTCGCGAGGGGGGACGGTACGCGCACCTTCAGCCGCAATGCGATCGAAATCTGCTGGTGCGACTTGACCCAAAATGGCATTTTTTGGGTTTGGTAGAGCCGCATAAACTGGCATATTCGCCGCTAATCCCGCTCCATAAGTCCGTAAATCGGGAGCTGTTGAAACTAACTCTGCTTCCCGCTTATTCCATGTTGCCAGTAAGTCGTGTGAGGGAGCGCAACCAATTAAACCAGGGTGAGTAATACCAGCAAAGCGCACGCCTGGGATGTGACGAGAACTGGTATAAATGCCCTCCAGATCCCAAATTGCCTTAGCATGATTGGGGTAGTGGTCGGTCAGAAAGCCACCACCGTTGTCTTTGGCAAAAATGCCAGTAAAGCCCCACTCATCGCCCTGCAATGCGCCAATATCAAGCAAATCGACAACTAATATGTCTCCTGGTTGAGCGCCGTTGACCCAGATGGGACCGCTCAATACGTGGACGACCGTTAAATCGACATCGCGGATATCGTCAGGATTATCGTTATTTTTAATCTGTCCGTCCGTCCAATCTTTACACTCAATGCGGAAGACATCACCTGGGTTCACCGAAACCACGGCAGGAATATCAGGATGCCAGCGGTTGTGTCCAGGGAGTTCCTGCTGATCCATTGGCTTAGTTAGATCGACTTTGAAAAGCGTTTTCGGCATTCAAATTCCCCTAAAGCTGCGCGGACATAGCGCATCATAAGGATTAGAACGCAGGAGAATTTGTATCAAAAATAACCACTTATTGTCAAAAATAATCAACGTTACATAACACCAAATCTTTTGGGGTCAAAATTGTGTTTTTTTTAACAAAAAATGAAGAAAAAATTTAACAATTGAGAAGTATCAATATTTATCTGTAGAACGAATGGCGATCGCAATTTCTAGGTTGAATTGAACGAACAATTCAACCCAGCAGTCGTCCTCTCGATGGTGGCACGAGCAGGTTAATTCTATGAAAAACTAACCCAGAACGACACAAGCCTTCACTTTACTTCTTTGCCAGCAATTCCAGGAACTCAGAGGTTGTTTGCAACTCCTCTAAGACCACATCTTTCGGCATCAGAGATAAAACACTACTCTTAACACCCGACGTACACAGAGGATTTACATAACAAGCTCCCTGACGACAGAATGCCACCACACCACCGTTATGAGCCTCAAAGACGATCGCACTTCCAGATTCTCGCTTCGTAATAGACATCCTAGCAGCCCCCTCTGCATAAATGCAGATATAAAATTGGTAAACTTTAACGATTGGCAGTTGGTGATGCTACGCAATTGAACGCTGGAAATATCTGTATTCAATCTGTACTCAAAATGACAAAATAGCCGCCCGTTCTCCTCTTTCTTTAGACAGATTAGTCATAAGTGGTAATAGGTAATAGGTAATTGGTAATAGGTGGTTGACAGTAGAGAGTGACTAGTGGCTGGTGGCTAGTGGAACCAGCAGTAAATAGGGTGTGGGGTGTGGGGTGTGGGGTGTGGTGAGT
>NZ_PYCI01000041.1:0-46007 GCF_003015105.1 Chroococcidiopsis sp. CCALA 051
TGCGAATATCTCCCCCCATTGCCTTAACCGCCAGCAAGTCTCGTTCCTGCTCTCCTGCACCTCTGCCCCCCTGCCCCTCTGCCCCTCTGCTCCCTGCTCCCTGCTCCCTGCTCCCTGGAACACGCAACATATCTCCAAACGAACAGAAAATAACTTCGGGTTGCGTTGCGATCGCGATCGCCCGATCGATGAATTCCACAGGCGTGACGCAGACGGGACAACCAGGTCCGTGAATTAAGGTAATTTCTGGGGGTAAAAGTTCATCTATGCCAAATTTGACAATAGAATGGGTCTGACCGCCGCAGATTTCCATAATTGTCCAAGCTTGGGTAGTAATGGCAGCGATCGCCCGCGCGTATTGCCCAGCAGCATCAGCATCTCGGTATTCGTCAACGAACTTCATTGTCATCCATCCCCCACGTAAATCCCCATACAGCGAGCGGTTTGGACGAGATAGTTATCAGGTGCTACAGGCAAAGGACTTCGAGCAACAACATCGGCGATCGGCACATCTACAACTCGTCCATTTTGCCAAGCCACCATTTGACCGTATTGTTCCCGCGCGATTAAATCTACTGCTGCCTTACCAAAAGCTGTTGCACTCAAGCGGTCTAAAGCCGATGGTATACCACCGCGTTGAATATGCCCTAAGATCGAAACCCGAACGTCAAGGCGATCGGTAAGGGTGTTGTGGGATTTGATTTGATTGGCAATGTACTGTCCCATGCCGCACTCTAGAGAGGCAAAATTTTGTGTTTCGGCAATAGAACTATCGTTAGCAGTTTTAGCACCTTCAGCAACAACAACGATCGCAAATTTTCGTCCCCAGCGATCGCGCAGTTCGCTAATTTGATGGCAAACTCCGTCAATCGAGTAAGGAATTTCGGGAATGAGAATACAATCTGCTCCGCCTGCAATCCCAGCATGAAGTGCCAAATGTCCCGCTGTCCGTCCCATAACTTCCACAACCATGACGCGATCGTGACTGGCAGCTGTAAAAGTCAGACGATTCAAAGCATCAACAATCGTATTAACAGCCGTATCAAACCCGATTGCTCGTTCCGTAAGTGCTACATCGTTATCGATTGTCTTGGGAATCGCGATGAGATTCCAGTTTCCTTGACAAGCTAGTTGGTGGAGAATGGCGAGACTACCATCGCCACCGATCGCAATTAAGGCATCTAACGCCAACGCCCGATAACTAGCAATAATTTCACTCGCATGAGCTAACGTGTCTCCTTTATTAATCGATCCTAAAATCGTGCCACCCATACTGAGTAAAGGATCGATTCCGCGTAAATCTAAGCCATGCAAATTGAGTAACGTCGTCTTGCGCTCCAATAACCCTTGGGTAGCGTAAGGAATCCCTAGCACTTCCCAATCGTGTTGTAGCTTGGCATGGCTGACAACAGCCCGAATCGCACAATTCAACCCGGGGCAGTCACCGCCACTGGTCAAAATACCAATTCGTTTTTGCATAGGGTTTTGGTAGTTGGTAATTGGTAGTTGGTCGTCATTTGTCATTTTTCATTTGTCATTTGTAGTAATTGATGGATAGTTGTTATTAGTTTTGACTTTTGACTTTTGACTTTTGACTTTATCCAAAATAATGAGATGTATCGAAAACTCGCTCCCATTCTGGTTTGTAGGTTTGGAGCGATCGCATGTATTGGGCGCGTTCAAAGGCACTCTTGTCGGGGCAATTTTTCTGACTCATGCTTCCTTGTAGTTGCCGCACGGATTCATACTCGTGTTCTATCATCCATTCACGCATTTCCTGCTCGATCGCGCGGATCTGGTCGATACCGTGCCGTAGCAACACCGAACAAAGCATCGTGATGTTAGCCCCTGCCATCAACAACTTGATGGCATCCTGCCCTTTGTGGATGCCGCTCGTTGCAGCCAAACTAGCATTGATGCGATCGTAGAGAATTGCAATCCAACGCATCGGTAAACGCATGGACTGCGGAGTACTTAAAAGCACGTTTGGTTCAACCTCTAGGGTTTTGAGGTTGATGTCTGGCTGATAGAAGCGATTGAACAAAACGAGAGCATTTGCCCCTGCGTTGTCCAAACGTCGCGCCATATTTGCCATGTTGGTAAAATACGGGCTGAGTTTGATCGCTACAGGAATTGTCACGGCGGCTTTGACCGATTGCAAAATCTCAATGTAGGTTTGCTCGATCTGTTCGCCTGTCAAGTCCATGTCTGTAGGGACGTAATACACATTCAATTCCAGTCCGTCTGCTCCTGCTTGCTGGATTTGTCTGGCATAGTTAGTCCAACCGCCGACAGATGAACCGTTAAGGCTAGCAATGAGAGGAATATTGATTTTCTCCTTTGCCCTTTGAATATGGTTTAGATATTCTTCCGCTCCGACGCGAAAACTGTGCGATTCTGGGAAATAGGTTAGAGCTTCAGGATAGCTTTCAGTCCCATGTGTCAGGTGATGGTGCAGTTCGTAGCGCTCTTGGCGTAATTGTTCTTCAAATAGAGAATGCATCACAACAGCCGCCGCCCCCGCATCTTCCATTCGCTTGATATTGTCGATATCTTCAGAAAGGGGTGAGGCTGAAGGTACGAGGGGCGATCGTAATTGTAACCCCATGTAAGTTGTCGTTAAGTCCATTTGTCTCCCTCCTAAAACCTTGAAGTTAGGAAAAGAACTTGAGATCTAATCAATAGTTTCAGGCGATCGCGCAGCTAGATATTCATACAAGCGCCAACGAGCATTGACATCTTGCTGTGTCTCTGCTAGAAACTGCTTAGCTGCTTCTGGCTTGCTCTTGGTCAACATCTTGAAGCGGTTTTCCAGATACATATATTGCTCTACTGGGAGTTTCGGAGCGTGGGAATCAAGTTGGAGCGGGTTTTCTCCCTGCTGAATCCGGTCAGGGTTAAAACGATACAACAGCCAGCGCCCTGAATCTACCGCAGCCTTTTGATTTTGCATCGCTGTTGCCATATTGATGCCGTGGGCGATGCAATGGCTGTAGGCAATAATCAACGATGGACCTTCGTAAGCTTCAGCTTCTAAAAAGGCTCTAAGTGTATGCTCGTCTCTTGCGCCCATTGCGACGCTAGCAACGTAGACATTTCCGTAAGTCATGGCAATTAAACCCAAGTCTTTTTTGGGTGCGGGTTTACCACCAGCAGCAAATTTAGCTACTGCTCCCTTGGGGGTAGCTTTAGACATTTGCCCGCCAGTGTTGGAATAAACCTCTGTATCGAGAACGAGGATATTCACATTACGTCCGCTCGCCAGGACGTGGTCGAGTCCACCAAAGCCAATATCAAAAGCCCAACCATCACCGCCAATAATCCAGACGCTCTTTTTCACTAAATAGTCAGCAAGTGATTTGAGATTTTGGATTTTAGATTGGTAATTAGTAGTTGGTAATTGGTAATTGGTATTTTCTCCCCCATCCTCCTCAGCTCCCTCAACTCCCTCAGCTCCCTCAGCTCCCTCAGTTCCCTGACTATTTGATAATTCGTCCAATTTTTGTTTGAGTAATTCAACTCTTTGGCGTTGTTCGTAGATATCTGCTTCATCCTGTTGTTCGGCAGTGAGGATACTTGTTGCTAGTTCTTCACCTACTGCTGGTGCTAGCTGGCGGAGTAATTCGCTAGCAATTTCTGTGTGTTTGTCGATCGCAACGCGAAAACCCAAGCCAAATTCGGCATTATCCTCAAATAAGGAATTAGACCAAGCAGGACCCCGCCCCTCGGCGTTGTGCGTCCAAGGTGTAGTGGGTAAGTTACCACCGTAGATCGAAGAACAACCAGTGGCGTTGGCAATGACGGCGCGATCGCCAAATAATTGACTAACTAGTTTTAAATAGGGTGTTTCTCCGCAACCCGCACAAGCGCCAGAAAATTCAAATAACGGCTCTTGCATTTGCTGCTGATTAATCTTATGCAGTTTCAATTGAGTGCGATCGGGACTGGGAAGATTTAAAAAGAAATTCCAGTTGTCCCTTTCCTTTTCCCGCAACGGTTGCTGCGGCTGCATATTAATTGCTTTCAGTTTTGGTTGTGACTTGTTTTTGGCTGGGCAAACATCCACGCAGATGCCACAGCCCGTACAGTCTTCCGGTGCAACTTGGATGGTAAATTTTAAACCTTGCCAATCATGCTCTCTAGCATTGCTACTCTTAAAAGTGGCTGGAGCAGTTTCTAGTTGCTGCGGTTCGTAAACTTTACTGCGAATTACGCTGTGGGGACACACCATCACGCACTTACCACACTGGACGCATAAATCTGAATCCCAAACTGGGATTTCCTGGGCAATATTGCGTTTTTCCCACTTCGATGTTCCACTGGGATAAGTTCCGTCTGCGGGCATGGCACTCACTGGTAACTCGTCACCCTCCCGCGCCATCATTTTTCCTAAAACATCTCGGACAAAAGCTGGGGCTGAATTGGGAATTGGTAGTTGGTAGTTGGTAGTTGGCAGTTGGTTTTCTTGACTGCTTCTTACCATCGCTCCATAATCAACTTCATAGAGATGTGCTAGGGTTTCATCCACTGCATGGATATTCATCTGGACAATTTCATCGCCTTTCTTGCCGTAGGTTTTGCGGATAGATTGCTTAATTTGGGCGATCGCTTCATCTTTTGGTAGCACGCCAGAAAGAGCAAAGAAGCAAACTTGCATAACGGTGTTAATTCTGCCACCCATTCCAGCGTTGCGAGCAACTTGGTAGCCATTAATTACATAAAATTTCAGCTGCTTTTGAATAATTTGAGCTTGGAGCGATCGCGGTAAATAATTCCAAACTTCATCTGCTGGGTAGGGACTGTTGAGCAAGAAAGTACCACCAGGGACGATCTCTTTGAGTAATGGGAATTTCTCGATAAACTCCCACTGATGACAAGCAACAAAGTTAGCCCGATTGACTAAATACGTGGAGCGAATCGGCTGCGTTCCAAATCGTAAATGAGAAACTGTCACAGAACCCGATTTTTTGGAATCGTAGACAAAATAGCCTTGAGCGTAGTTTTCTGTCTGTTCGCCAATAATTTTGATGGAATTCTTATTGGCTCCTACAGTTCCATCCGCACCCAATCCATAAAAGATGGCTCGCACTACATGCTCTGATTCAATCGAAAACTCAGGATCGTATGGCAGACTAGTGTGAGTCACATCATCGTTGATGCCCACGGTAAAGTGATTTTTAGGTCGATCTAGCGCGAGGTTATCGAAAACTGCTTTAACCATCGCTGGGGTAAATTCTTTGGATGATAAGCCGTAGCGTCCACCGATAATCTGGGGAGTCGGGGAAGTGGCTAGTGGCTGGTGACTAGTGGCTAGAATTGCTTCCTTGTCTCCCTTGTCTGCTCCTAGTCTCCTCTGCCCCTCTGCATACTCGCACACAGTGGTAACAACATCCTGATACAACGGCTCACCTGCTGCGCCTGGTTCTTTGGTTCGGTCTAAAACTGCGATCGCTTTGACTGTTACAGGTAACGCTTCTACAAATCTTTTGGCATCAAAGGGGCGATAGAGTCGGACTTTGACGACTCCTACTTTTTCGCCACTAGCATTAAGGTAATCTACAGTTTCGTGGACGGCTTCGCAACCAGAACCCATTAAGACAATAACTCTCTCTGCTGCTGGATCGCCGTGGTATTCAAATAATTGATATTGTCTACCCGTCATGTGGGCAAACTCGTCCATCACCTTTTGGGTAATGTCTGGGCAAGCTAGATAGTAAGGATTGACAGTTTCCCTAGCTTGAAAGTAAACGTCGGGATTTTGGGCTGTACCCCGAATCACTGGGCGATCGGGAGTTAAAGCGCGATCGCGATGGGCAAAGACTAGCTCGCCGGGGATGAGCGATCGCATGTTATCTTCTGTCAACATTTCCACTTTGGCAATTTCGTGGGAGGTGCGGAAGCCATCGAAGAAATGTAGGAAAGGAATTCGCGATTCTAATGTTGCTCTTGTAGCGATGAGGGCAAAATCGTGAGCTTCTTGGACTGATGCGGCACACAACATCGCAAAACCTGTTGTCCGCGCTGCCATCACATCACTATGATCGCCGAAGATGGAGAGGGCTTGAGCGGCAAGCGATCGCGCTGCTACGTGAAAGACTGTCGGTGTCAGTTCTCCGGCAATTTTGTACATATTTGGCAGCATCAACAATAATCCCTGCGATGCTGTGAAAGTCGTCGTCAGCGAACCTGTCTGTAAAGCACCGTGAAGCGCCCCAGCAACACCTCCCTCGCTCTGCATTTGGACTACGGCAGGAACATTACCCCAAATATTTGCTTTGCCTTCTGCTGTCCAAGCATCAGCCCATTCAGCCATTGGCGAGGAGGGAGTGATAGGGTAAATGGCAATGACTTCATTCAAGCGATAGGCAACTTGAGCAACTGCCTCATTACCATCTAGGGTTGCAAATGTTTTTGTTTTCATTTTTTCAACCTTTGCAAGCTTCTAAAGTATTACCAAGTGACTGTTTTGGCTCTACCTTGAAGTTAGAAGGAAAACTTGAGGAACCTGTGAGGAGAATAGAAGGGGAACCAACGATCGCTCAATTTTGCATTTCTTGTAAATAATTCAACGTACTTTCTGCTTCTTGTGGATCGAGAATGCTCAGAGCAAAACCTACATGAACGATTACATAGTCATCTACTTTTGCGTCAGGAACATAGGCAAGACTGACTTCTTTAATTACTCCACCAAAGCTAACTTTTCCAGTTTGCATCAATGGTTCTTGTTCGTTATTAATACTGATAATTTTTCCTGGAACTGCTAAACACATGGCTGTCCCTTCCTATTACTTAATGAAAAGTTGCTGCCACAATTTGTCCTAGCGCGATTCCCCCATCATTAGGTGGAATGCGTTGATGCCAGTAAGGGCGAAAGTTTTCTGCTTGCAATCGTTCGATCGCTCTTTCAGTTAAATACTTATTTTGAAAACACCCGCCTGTAAGTACAATGTTTTCTTCACCCACAGACTTTGCTATGGCAACTACGACCTCAACGAGCGTATTGTGAAACTTGGCTGATATTTGTCCGACTGGTAAACCACATCTGATATTTGCTAAGATTTCTCGCACCATCGTTAGCCAGTCAACGATCGCCGGCGATGACGTTGCCAAAATCTCAAAGCTATAGCACTCGTCAGGATCAAATCCGGCGATCGCAAACTCTAGTTCCATTGCTGCTTGTCCTTCAAACTGGGTATGTTGCCGCAATCCTACAATTGAAGCGATCGCATCAAATAGCCGTCCCATACTAGAAGTTACTGGCGTATTGAAATTTCTTTGCAGCATTGTCTGCAAAATTCCCAACTCGCGATCGCAAAAAGCTTGTACTGGTACTAGGTGCTTCATCTCAAACACCTCGTCTCCAAAAATCTCATAGAGCAAACCAATTGCGACTCGTCTCGGCTCTTTAATCGCCTTTTCTCCCCCAGGCAGCCGAAAAGTGTGCAGATGGGCGACTCGCTCAAATGATGTTTTTGTAACGAGCAAAAATTCTCCGCCCCAAATTGTACCGTCTAGTCCATAACCAGAGCCATCCCAAGCAACACCTAAGACAGGTTTAGAGTCATGCATTCCAATTAAATTATTTTCAGCCATGCATGAGAGAACGTGAGCGTAGTGGTGTTGTACTGGAATCGCAGGCATCCCAGAATTACGCGCAAATTGAGTAGAGAGGTAATCGGGATGAAGATCGCAGGCGATCGCCACTGGTTGTGTCTGATAAAGTTGTTGAAAATCCGCGATCGCCCGTTCAAAAGCATTTAAAGCTGGTACTGTTTCTAAATCTCCGATATGCTGACTGACAAAAACTTGCTCTTTGACACAAAGCGCGATCGTATTTTTGAGATGCGCCCCTACTGCGAGAAGGGAGTCGGTAGGGGCGCACTGCTGTGCGCCCGTACTAAGGAGTTGGGAGTCGGGTGTGGTAGTTGGTAGTTGCTCCTCTGCTCCCAGATCCCAGCTCGTCCCTGCTCCCTGAATCGACAAAGGTGCATAGCCACGGGCGCGACGTAAAACCATTTCTCTTCCCATCATCACGCACACGACAGAATCATCTACAGGACGGGCGATCGGTCGGTTATGGACGAGGAAAACTTCAGCAATGCTACTCAGACGTTGCAGTGCTTCTTTTTCATCAATACAAATAGGTTCATCTGTTAAATTGCCACTGGTAGCAACTACCGGAAAACCCAACTCAGCCATGAGTAGGTGATGTAGAGGAGTGTAAGGCAACATCACACCCAAGTAGGGATTGCCAGGAGCAACTGAGGGGGCGATCGCATGAGATGCTAACTTCCGTTGCAGCAGTACAATTGGAGCTTGAGGCGATCGCAATAGGCTTGCTTCCAATTCTGAAACTTGACAGTGTACTTGAATCGATTCCAGCGATGGATACATCAGGGCTAGGGGTTTTGCCTCTCGCTGCTTGCAACGGCGCAGTTTTTGCACGGCTGCTTCGTTACGTGCGTCTACTACCAGATGAAACCCGCCCAAACCCTTGATAGCAACGATCTTTCCTTGACAAATCGATGCAGCAGCTTGAATCAATGCTTGATGATGTAATGATAGAACATTGCGATCTCGCTCCCATAACTCCAGCTGGGGTCCGCATTCAGGACAGGCATTAGGTTGGGCGTGAAAGCGACGATCTAATGGATTTTCATACTCAGACTGACAATGAATGCACATCTGAAACTTTTTCATTGTCGTATTGGCGCGATCGTAGGGCAAAGCCTCAATAATGCTAAAGCGGGGACCGCAGTTAGTACAGTTGGTGAAGGGATAACCATAGCGGCGATCGCTTTTGTTGAAAATTTCGCGCAGACAATCCGAGCAAGTGGCAAGGTCGGGTAATATTGTTGCTGATTTCTCACCACCCGTACTGGTGCGAATCTCAAACTGCTGGTAGCCTATGGGAGCGAGAAATTTCGATTCTAGACTTTGAATTATCGAACGAGGTGGCTTTTGTTGCTCGATGCGTAATAAAAAATTCTGCAATTGCGCTTGAGTGCCTTCTACGTCAACCAAAACCCCTTGGGCAGAATTATTCACCCATCCTACAAGTCCTAATTCCGTTGCCAGTCTATAGATAAACGGACGAAAGCCTACCCCCTGTACAGCACCTCGAATAGTTACGTGTAAACGTTGTTTTAGGATTGACATTTTGTCTTATAGCAAAACTTCATCGACTCTTCGCCTTGCTGTTGGTTTTACCTCAGAACCAAAACCCAGACGCAACAGAATTTGTGGATAGCCCGATGCGTAGATTAATTTGCTCAGTTGCGATCGCAAAGTTGGCACTTCAATCGGCTGATTTAAAAAGGATGCTGATAATCCTACTGCTTGACTTCGCAGCAGTACGCGCTCTAGTGCTTGCCCCGCTGCCAGCCAATCTCTCGGAGTATCTTGCTCTGTACCCAGCACTAAAATTGCCGGAGACTGGATTGTGAGTTGGCGGTTATGATGAGCCATTGCATCTCCGAGATCGAGGGTACGCATTGCCCAAGCAAAAATAGGTGTAGCAAAATCTAAGTACTGATTCACTCCATATGCATATCCAGGTATACCATCATGGCTGGAGCTGCTACCTGGATGAATCCAAGCTGCTAATTCGCGGCGAAAGTCGGGATTTGCCATTTGCCAGCGATCGCCTCGTACCACTAATTCGGCGATCGCCTGACGGGTTAGATCTCCCTTCACAACGTGCAACCACGCACCTTCGCTAGCGGCATCTACTTGTAACCATGTCAGCATCGATTTGGGGACATCCCGGTTTTCATAATCCCTTCGATTTGTGTGTCTTTGGGGAATTGCCTCAAACAGCATTTGCTCGTCAGCGCTAGCCTGTGTGGGTTTGCCTAACTGAATCGTAGCCAACAAGTCTGGTTGACTGGGTTCTGGAAAAGTTGAGATTTTGCCCGTATAACCAAAGTGACGTAGAGCAATCCGAAGATTAAGTAATGCCGTACCGCAGCTGATAATTAATTCCCGGTCTTGAGGATCGACAACAGGCAAAGCGCGAGTCCGGTCAGCATAGAGCGCGATCGCTTCATCTTGAATTTTAAAATTCCAAGGTTGAGTATTATGCCCAGAAGGAGCTAGCAATGCATAGTTTAAAAGAAACTTGAGCTGCTCTGTATATGTACCAGATTGGGGAAATTCAGCTGCTTCAATGTTCCAGAAATTGGATATTGTAGACATGGCGATCGCCTCGCAGCATTCATGATTTTGCTCGGTAATCTTAACTATTTTTTAGCAATATAAATTATTGCTGTTTACAACGTCGATTTTATATTCGACTCGTCTCTAAACTATCTCAAAAAACTATTCAAACTCTTTTCAAACTAATACTAAAAGTATTAATCGAACCGACTTTTAACTTTTGACTTTTGACTTTTCTAGTCTTCTTGCCAATCTTCACGACCTAATAAATCGATGATTCGATCCCTAAGCAAAAAATCATTTTCCTCTAGCTCAATTTCTACACAAACCCACTCACGACCTGGGATGTATTTGCACAAAGCATAAATTGGTTGGTGACGGTCAACCAGTCCTTTATCAACGAGTTGACGAGCTTCGTCTTTGATAGCATTGATGTCGTACTTAACTGATGTTTTCATACAAATTACCTTCTACCTAGTAGGAGTTAACGGTTAATGATTAACAGTTAACACTCAGCAATCAACAGTCAACAGCTAACATCCAAGATGTAAGAACCCTTGGGAATTGCTATAGCATCAGGTTGGTTTAAACCATATCTTGTTTGGTTATAGGTTTAACTTAGCAAGCAAATTTGAGGAAATTGTGAGTAACTCAACGTTCTCCCAGACCGTTTGAGGATTCATGCAGAACCAAACAGACAAAATCCGCCTTGTGTAACCGTTCGATTTGCCATTCCAACTGCGATCGCACTAGAGTAAATCTGTACCCTGCCGCAGTCTCTCAACCTTGACTCAATCTCAAGCCAAGCGAATCGATCTCCAAGAATCTCACCTCAACCGCGCTCGTGCAAGTATCCGCCAAGCGCTATCTTGGTATGGGCATCTGCGTAAACCCAATCCACAACCTGCAAAGCTTGAATTAGCTGGGCTGGTTAAACCAGATTTGGAAGTCCTAACTTCCACGCTGAATAAATTAGAAACGAATGTCATTTGTATCGCTGCTTTTGGATTGGTGAGTCGAGGCAAATCAGCGGTTCTCAATGCCTTAGTCGGGCAGAAAATTTTACCCACGGGTCCCCTACACGGTGTGACTCAATATCCCCGTTCCGTGCGTTGGAATCCAGGTGGAAAAGTACAGATTGAATTAATCGATACACCAGGATTGGATGAAATTGAAGGTCAAGCTAGGGCGCAAATGGCAAAGGATGTAGCGCGACAAGCTGACTTAATTTTATTTGTCGTCGCTGGCGATATTACCCGTACTGAATATCAAGCACTTTGCGAACTACGGCAAGCACAAAAACCGCTAATTTTAGTCTTCAATAAAATTGATTTATATCCTGAAACAGACAGGGAAGCAATCTATAAAAATCTCCAACAATTAGGGGCTGGTAGTCCAACCGCAAGACGCTTACAGCAACTTTTGTCTAGCGATGAAATTGTCATGGTGGCGGCGGAACCAGCAGCCGAAGAAGTGCGAGTAGAATACCCCGATGGACAAGTTGTTTACGAGTGGGAAACACCACCACCTCAAATTGCAGAGTTACAGCAAAAGATTTTACACGTACTCAATCGCGAAGGGCGATCGCTACTTGCTTTAAATGCTTTACTACAAGTCAAAGATGCAGAAGCGGCGATCGCAGGTAAAACTCTAGATCGTCTTCATGAAGCGGCGGAAGATTTAATTTGGCAATATACCAAATATAAAGCTTTAGCTGTCGGACTCAACCCCATCGCTGTACTTGACGTTTTAGGCGGATTTGTTGCCGATCTCGCTCTAATTCGTGCTTTGGCTAAGTTATATAATTTGCCAATGACAGGGTTTGAAGCTACGAAATTGTTGAGGACAATTTTGTTTAGTTCCGGTGGTTTGCTATTGAGCGAATTAGGTAGCGGAATGCTGATGGGATTGGGTAAAAGTGCGACTGCGATCGCCTCTGGGGATAATCCGTTTAATGTTACTGCATTTGCAGGAACTGCGATCGCTCAAGGGGGAATTGCGGGTTACGGTACGTATGCTGTGGGAAAAGCCGCCCAAATGTATTTAGAAAAAGGCTGTAGTTGGGGACAATTTGGTGCGAGTACCGTCATTCAAGAAATCTTATCTCAAGTCGAGCCAAATACAATTTTGTATCGTTTGCGGTTAGAGTTGGGGCAGCATTTGAGTTAAACAAGTCAAAAGTTAAAAGTTAAAAGTCAAAAATGTATAACAGCCTAATAAATGTAGGCGAATGCAGATAAATGTATCGTAGGGGCGGGTTTTATCTGAAATCTTTGTCGGAGTCAAAAACGATCGACAAACCCGCCCTCAGATCTATGCGATCGCAATTTAGAATTTTGCAATAGATTATTGTTTCGAGATTGTGTATATGAATACCATCGCCCTAGACTTACATTCAGTAATCGACTTGACCGACGAGCAATTTTTCCAGCTTTGTCAACAGAATCGGGATCTCAAGTTTGAGCGCACTGCAACAGGAAAGATAATTATTATGCCACCTACGGGCTGGGGAACTGGAAACCGTAATATTAAAATATCGACAAGACTAGAAATCTGGGCAGAACGTGACAATACAGGCATTGCCTTTGACTCATCTACAGGTTTTATCCTACCTAATAAAGCGATCCGTTCTCCTGACGCTGCATGGGTGAGACGAGATCGAATTGAAGTAATAAATCCAAATCCAGACAAGTTTTTACCTCTAGCCCCCGATTTTGTTGTCGAACTGATGTCGGCTAGCGATCTGCTCGAAGACCTACAGGCAAAGATGCGAGAGTATATAGAAAATGGGGTGCGCTTAGGTTGGCTGATTGACCCCAAACAGCAATATGTGGAGATTTATCGTCAAGGACGAGAAGTAGAAGCGCTATTATCTCCCACCACCTTATCAGGAGAAGATGTACTACCTGGGTTCGTTTTGAATTTACAGGGTATTTTGTAAATGCATGGGATACATAAACCAGAAGATGAATGACTCTTGAGGGTTTAACATGAGATTTAGTGACCATCACGCAGAAAGCGCGATCGCTAAAAACATAGTTGCCCTGTTATGACCCTGACAATCTACAACACTCTCACTCGTCATCAAGAACCATTTGAGACTGTCGAACCAGGCAAAGTCAAAATGTACTACTGTGGCGTAACAGTATACGACTATTGCCATTTGGGTCATGCACGCGCTTGTATTATCTGGGATGTCGTGCGGCGCTACCTGCAATTTCTAGGGTACGAAGTCACGTACATTCAGAATTTTACTGATATTGACGATAAAATTCTCAACCGCGCCCGTCAAGAAAATTCCTCAATGGAAGCCGTAGCCGAACGCTATATCCAAGCATATTTTGAGGATATGACGCGGCTGAATGTCAAAGAAGCAGATGCCTATCCCCGCGCCACGCACACGATGAACGGCATTCAACGGCTAATTTTTGAATTAGAACAAAAAGGATATGCCTATCCCGCAGACGGCGATGTCTACTACGCTGTCAAACAGTTTCCCGAATATGGTAAGTTGTCGGGACGCAAATTAGAAGACTTGCAAGCAGGCGCTAGCGGGCGCGTAGACGCAGAAGACCCAGAAGGAAGAAAAAAGCAAGAACCATTTGATTTTGCTCTGTGGAAAGCCGCTAAACCAGGGGAACCAGCGTGGGAATCACCTTGGGGTGCGGGTCGCCCTGGGTGGCACATTGAATGTTCGGCAATGGTACGCGATCGCCTGGGTGATACGATCGACATTCATGCAGGGGGAGCAGATTTAATTTTTCCTCACCACGAAAATGAAATTGCCCAAAGCGAAGCCGTTACGGGCAAAACCCTCTCCCACTACTGGATGCACAACGGGATGGTGAAGGTTAACGGGGAAAAAATGTCTAAATCCCTGGGTAACTTTATCACGATTCGCGAGTTACTCGATCGCCCCACCGATCCGATGGCAGTTAGGTTATTCGTCCTGCAAGCACATTACCGCAAACCAATCGATTTTACCGACGAAGCGATCGCGGCGGCTACCAATGGCTGGCATACCCTCAGAGAGGGATTGTTGTTTGGACATCAATATGGCAAACATTTAGAATTCGGAATTCGGAATTCGGAATTCGGAATTGAAGACAATTTCATCCCTGAAGTAGTACAAAGGTTTAAAGAGGCAGTCAATGACGATTTCAACTTTCCGAATGGATTAGCTGTGTTGCAACCCTTAGCAAAGGAATTGGCGCGGGAAGGTAATCTATTGGTACATCAGGGCAAGACAGAAACTCCACCGGAGGAATTACAACGCCAGTGGCATACTTTGGTAACTTTAGCTGAGGTTTTAGGATTTACCGCCACCATAGAAGCTGAGACTACGACTCATGACGGTTTAAGCGATCCAGAAATTGAAGCTATGCTCGAACAAAGGCAAGCTGCTAGAAAAGCAAAAAATTTTGCCGAATCAGACCGCATCCGTGACGAACTACAGGCTCGCGGAATCACTGTAATTGATAGTCGTGATGGTACGCGATGGCATCGCAACTAAATCGTCCTTTGTTGTCTGTATCTAACTTGCTGCTCCTCGTTGCCACTATCTTTTTGGCAATTTTGTTGTGGCAACTCCGAGGCTTATTAGTAACTTTAATGATTGCTGTTGTTTTAGCAGCTGCGATCGCGCCTATTGTCAACATAGCAGAAAGATTGCGGTTTCCTCGTTGGCTGGCAGTCATTGGCGTGTATCTCACTTTAGTGGCTGGCTTAACTGGAGTCGGTTTACTTGTCGGTCCTACCCTGATCGCTCAGATTGAAACTTTGGTGAGAATACTGCCGCTTTATATCGACAATCTTGTCGGACTGGTAGAACAATTCGCGCTCAAATTGGGAATTACTGAATCAGAAATCGAGCAGTTTTTTGACCTGCAAGCATTAACGGGGTGGATAATTCGCTCCGGTCAACAATTATTAGTCAGTTCCTACGACATCACCACCGGAATTTTAGGCGGAATATTTAACTTAATTCTGGCGTTCTTGCTTTCAGGCTATATGGTTGCTGGTAGGGAAAATTTAATTTCAGGTTTAGTCAATTTATTTCCCCAACCGTGGAACGATCGCCTTGCCGAGCAAGTCGAGCCGATTGCCCGTCGTATGGGAGGATACATTCAAGGTCGAGTCTTGGTTTCAGCAATTTTATCCGTTGCCATTACAATCGGTTTGGGTATTTTAGGTTTATCAGAATTTGCCCTAGCTTTAGGAGCGATCGCTGGATTTACCAATTTAATTCCTTTTCTCGGACCCATCTTAGGTGTAATTCCGGCTTTAGTTGTCGCCATTTCCCAAGGTGGCTGGACGTTTTTGTGGGTATTGTTGTTGTTTATCGTCGTCCAGAACCTAGAAACCTACGTCCTCGATCCCCTACTTGTTGGTTCCTCTGTCCAAGTCCATCCGCTCTATCAACTACTAGCGGTTTTAGGGGGAACTCAAGTTCTTGGTATTCTAGGAGCCGTGATCGTGCCACCCTGGATTGCCGGAGCATCAGTACTATTAGAAAACCTATATTTACGACCGAAATTATTAGCTGAAGGCAAAGCAATAGGTAAGTCGTAAGTCGTAAGTCGTAAGTCAGAATTAATTGCTCCCTGATAACTGATAACTGATAACTGATAACTGATTCAAGCGGATTTTCGCTGCTGTGTTTCATCTGGTTGCAACTGCCGTCGTCCGTTGTAGATGATGCGGAGTGCTTCTGTAAGTTGCTGCTCCAAGCTATTAAGGACAGCATCGGCATAATCATCCGCACCGCGTAGAATATCCTCTGCCTCCATAATTGCCTCTTGCCGCATCCGCTCGATTTGCCGTTCTGCTTCTTGACGCAGGCGATCGATTTGTTGCAGATTTTCTTCTTGCGCTAATAAGCACTCTTGTTGAACTTGCTGCTGGAGTTGCCTAGCTGAGAGGTCAGCTTGTTGTACAATAGTCGTCCGCTCGACAATCTGGGCTGCTTGTGTCTGTGCCGTCTGAATAATTTCATCGGCTTCTTGTTCTGCCTGCAAGAGAATGTTCTGTCTTTGCGCGACGATCGCTTGTGCTTGTTGTAACACAGTTGGTAGGAGCGATCGAATCAGATCGATTCGATCTAGCAACTGCTCCTCATCTACTAGTGTTCTGCGCGTCAGAGGAATATGGGGACTAGAAAGAATTATTTCTTCTAGCCGAGCCAATTCCTGCTGAATTTCTCCGCTACCTAGATCGGCAGCATCTGCTAGCGGCGGAAAGCCTCTATTCTCTTCAGGCTCTAGATTGGGTGAGTTTTGGCTTGGCATCGGTAAACATCCCGAGCAATGTGCGGTGGGACTAGATGGTCGATGGGACCGCCAAATTTAGCGATCTCTTTCACCACACTACTACTTAAAAAACTGTACTCATTTGATGTCGCCAAAAAAACAGTTTCAATTTCAGATGATAGCGTTTTATTGATGTGAGCCATCTGTAATTCAGCTTCAAAGTCTGAAATTGCTCGTAAACCACGGATGAGAGCTTTAGCTTGTCGCATTTGGGCGTAATTGACGGTTAGACCATCAAAACTATCGACTTCCAGATTAGGTAAATGACGAGTGGTGAGGCGAATTTGTTCTAGCCGTTCTTGCACGGTGAACATAGGTGTTTTATTCGGATTGCGCAACACGGCAACGACTAAGCGATCGAATAGCTCACAACCGCGTTCGATAATGTCGAGATGTCCCAAGGTAATTGGATCGAAGCTACCAGGATAAATGGCTAGCACTAGTCAACAGCCTCAGAGTTACTGGAAAATTATAAATCAGTTATCAGTTATCAGTTATCAGGGAATAGGGAGCAGGGGAGCAACTACCAATTACCAATTACCAATTACCAATGACAAACAAAGTACCGCTAAAATTGAATGCAGCAGTGTTCTGGCTGGAATTGGTGGGCGCTCGATCGGGCTTAACCTAAAACCACTTTTGCCATTGGTGCTGTAGAGACGAGAGTGAATATCGAGCCGCAATCGCCAATTCTGGCGTTGAGAAGCGGGCTGAGGGGAAACTGGAGTATGACGGTCAAAAAATTAACGGAAGCTGACAGAACAGAAATTTTGGATTTGTATCGCAATACAGGAGAGACAACATCAACGCTAGCAGATCGCTATGGAGTGAGCAACTCTACGATTAGTCGCTTCTTAAAAGTGACTTTGCCAGAAGATGAGTATGAAACGCTCATTGCAGCTAAACGGGCGGCTCGGACCCCTGGGGGAGCAGAGAGAGAAGAGGTAGCAGCGATCGCTCCCCCTGTGGTAGAAGTACCCTCACCCACCCTAGAAGCACCGATACTAAAAACAATATCTGAACCCGAACCAGTTGTTGAAGCCCCTACCCCTAAACCTGTGAAAAAACGGCGTTCGACAGCGAAGACTGGAGCAGAAATCGAACCGCTTGCAGAACAATTAGAGTTACTCAGTAACCCTTCCCTACCTGTAGAAGAAGAAGTGCGCGAGGAGGTAAGCGCAGAGGCTAGCCAGATTGCAGCAATTATGGTGGGAGAAGAATTGCTCGATGAAGATGAAGACGAAGATGATGAGGATGACGATCTAGAAGATTTAGAAGATTTAGAAGATCTAGACGAAGACGACGATTTCGAGGAAGAGACAACACCAGTTATTAGAAGGCGATTGCCCGTCGAAAGCTTCGTCAGGGTGTTACCGTTGTCAGAAGCAATGCTGCCGAGAACATGTTATATCGTGATCGATCGCATGGCAGAATTAATTACGCGACCGCTGAGGGATTTTGGCGATTTGGGACAAATTCCCGTGCAAGAAGTCCAACAAAAAACTCTACCGATATTTGACAACCATCGGGTAGCGCGGCGATTTTCCAGCAAACGCGATCGCGTGATTAAAGTTCCTGACAGTCGCATGTTGCAAAAAACTCGTTCTCAACTTCAATCTAAAGGCATCACACGTCTACTATTTGATGGACGAGTCTATTCTTTATCGTCTAGTTAGATTTTTGTAGAGGCGCGCTGTGTCGTGTCTCTACTTACAGGGGTTAATTATTATGTCGCGCAAAGGCGCAGAGGCGCAAAGTGTAGTTTTGGATTTTCGCATCCTAGTTTAGTTTTCGATTGGCTGCTGGTTGCGAAATATTGTTTCTCTTTTGGAAGGATGGCAGAAGTTTAAGTGGCTCGGCTTGAAAGAGAGGAATCTAGTGTTGTGACGAGTGCGATCGCTCAATCTCAAGAAAATTTTACATTGCTTCTGGCTGCAAACAAAATTAAGTGGTTTCGTCGTCAGTTAACTAGTTGGGCTACTCTCAATCTGCGAGAATTTCCTTGGCGCACTACAACAGATGCTTATGCTATTTTCATTGCTGAGTTTCTGCTGCAAAAAACTGGTGCTAATACAGTTGCTCCTATTTATGAAGCTTTTTTGACTCGATATCCTACCCTCGAATATTTGGCAACGGCATCAGTAGCAGAAATTGCGATTTTACTAAAGCCTTTAGGTTTGCATTTCCGTGCCGATCGCCTTTATCAATCTGTACGAGTAATTATCGAACAATATGATGGTAAAATTCCAGCCTCAGAGGCTCAGTTGCTTTCTTTACCTGGAATTGGATTATATACGGCACGCTCTATCTGTGCCAATGCTTTTGCGCAGCCGCTAGCAATATTAGATACTAATGTGGCACGAATTTTAGAGCGATTCTTTGGTTTGCAGGGGAATCGTGTCAAGTCTCGTTGCAAGCTGTTGTGGAGTGCGGCTGAATATGTCGCTCCGAAAACAAGTGTGAGTCGGTGGAATTTAACATTATTAGATTTTGGTGCGGGAGTTTGTACGGCAAGAAATCCTAGTTGTGGAATTTGTCCGTTGCGATCGCAATGCAATTACGCCAAAATTAATCTTGATCTGAATCATGAATAAAGCAAATTACGGTTTAGTTTTGGTCACAGCCGGATCGCCACAAGAAGCAGAGGCGATCGCCACTTCTTTAGTAGAATCTCAGCTAGCTGCTTGCGTGAATATTCTCCCTATCCAATCGGTTTACACGTGGCAGGGAGAAATTAATAAAGAACAAGAGTGGCAATTATTAATTAAAACAGATTTAGCTCAATTTTCTAACTTAGAAGCTAAAATCCGCGAGTTACACTCTTACGAAGTCCCTGAAATTATTGCCATTCCGATATTAGCAGGTTCTCAATCTTATCTAGACTGGATTTCTGCTTCTGTTAAATAATGTAGCGTTGCCCATACATCTGCAATATGTTTGTAGGGGCGCACATCTGTGCGCCCCTTAGGAATCTGGCTATTTCAACATACTCAAATTAATTATTCCTGGAGATGAGCTTTAGGATTTATATAGTAGGGTGTGTTAAATAACGTACCCTACCAGGGACGAAAGCTTTGACAAAAAGTTCCCATGCCTATACTTATTTGACTGTATTATAGCGTAAAAAATTTATTTTGAACAATTGTTATAAAAACAATATGACAGTTTATTAACAGTCTACATCTACTGCAAGTTGTGATTGGCGATCGCTACCTTAGTTGTAGTGAAGGTGATACGGCAAAGGTTTCGGGCAAGCCAATAACTCAGTAATAAATGGTAAAGAAGTTATTTGATTGTCTGATACATAAACGCCATCTTTACGACACACAATACACAAGTTTTTGTTGGCTCAAGAGTTACTTATGAAACGCTCAATTAAGTCTATCCTCGCTCTTTCTGCTGTGTCTGCATTGGCTATCATTCCTACATTTCTTCCTGTAGGAAAAGCCTCAGCTCAAACTTTTACCACAAATGGTACGGATGCGAACTATCTCGGTGGTGGTATTTCCGTAGGCGTTACCGATGGTGATAGCCCCATATACGATGATGATTCTAAAGTTGGTGGCAACGTTCAAGGACGATTCGCGATTCCAAACGCGCCTATTTCTGCCAGAGGTGCAATCTTATTTGGTGGCGATTCAACCGCATTGATGCCGTTGGTAACATATGATGTTCCAGTTGCTCCTAACACCAACCTTTACCTTGGTGGCGGTTACTCCTTCAATACTGAAGAAGGTCAATCTTCGCCTCTAGGTAACAAAGATGCTATCGTGCTAACTGCTGGTGCTGAATCTGAAGTTGGTAGCAACGTGGTTGTTTACGGTGATGCCAAGTGGGGGATTGATTCCTACAGAGACAGCGATTCCGATGCTGTCAGCATTCAAGCTGGTGCGGCTTACCGCTTTAACTAATGAGTTGAGGTAGGGGCGCACAGTGGTGCGCCCCTACAAAGTCAAAGCTGGGATTGTTTACTCTTATAAATGGAGTCAGCCCCAGCTTTTCGATCGTGATAGGATCTATAGAGTTAATCTATTCATCACAAAATCGACGGAATTACCGGAGATTAAACAGCCGTAGGGGTGTTATCAAAATTTACCGGAGCGGCGGTGAAATATTTTTGTGAACTCAGCATCCAACTCTAATGGTTAAATCTTCTACTCCTCCCACCCCCGTAACTCGCAAGCCTTCCAAAGTTGAAGGGATTAAGGAACGCAGCAATTTTTTGCGGGAACCAGTCGCGACCGAAATTCTGCAAGATACAACTCATTTTACCGAAGAAGCGATCCAGATTCTTAAGTTTCACGGTTCTTATCAGCAAGATAACCGCGACAACCGGATTAAAGGTCAGGAGAAAGACTACCAATTTATGGTACGGACAAAAAACCCAGGTGGGTTCGTACCAGCTCAATTGTATTTGACTCTGGACAAGCTGGCTGAAGAATACGGCAATCAAACTTTGCGCGTCACCACGCGGCAAGGCTTTCAGATGCATGGCATTTTGAAGCGAAATCTCAAAAGCGCGATCGCAGCCATAATTAAAAGTATGGGTTCGACGCTGGGAGCCTGTGGTGACATTAATCGTAACGTCATGGCTCCTCCGGCTCCGTTTAAAAATAAGCCAGAATACCAACATGCTTGGCAATATTCCGAGTATGTCGCTCAGTTGCTCTCACCACAAACTGGGGCATACTATGAAATCTGGCTAGATGGAGAAAAAGCCATTAGTGCGGAAGAAAACCCTGAAGTTGTAGCTGCACGGCAGAAAAATGGTACGGGAACGGTGTTTCACGATAGCGAAGAACCACTCTACGGCACGCACTATATGCCCCGTAAGTTTAAGTGCAGCGTCACCGTACCTGGTGATAACTCCGTAGATTTGTTTTCTCAAGATTTAACTTTGGTAGTCATAACCAATGACAAGCAAGAAGTAGAAGGATTTAACATCTATGCTGGTGGTGGCTTAGGACGGACGCACGGTAAGGAAGAAACTTTTGCCCGACTAGCCGACCCAATTGGTTATATAGCCAAAGCCGATGTATACGATGCTATCAAAGCAATTGTAGCTACTCAGCGCGATTACGGCGATCGCACCGACCGCCGCCACGCCCGCTTAAAATATCTGATACACGACTGGGGTGTCGATAAATTCCGGTCGATGGTAGAAAAGTATTTGGGCAAGCCTTTGGAAGCTTCCAAGCCTCTCCCAGAATGGAAATATGAAGATTTCCTCGGCTGGCACGAACAGGGTGATGGGAAGTTATTTTTGGGGATTTCGGTCGAAAACGGTCGAATCAAGGATGAAGGTTCGTTTCGGTTAAGGACTGCTTTACGGGAAATCGTGCAGCAGTACAACTTATCAATGCGACTGACACCCCACCATAATGTTATTTTGTGCGATATCGCCCCAGATCAAAAGCAGGCGATCGCAAATCTACTCGTAACTCACGGTGTAGAACCTGACCCCAACGCCATCAGCCAGTTAGTTAGATACTCTATGGCTTGTCCGGCTTTGCCTACATGTGGCTTAGCAACAACTGAATCGGAACGGATCATGCCAAGCGTCCTCCAGCGAATTGAAGTGTTATTAAATCGCTTGGGCTTGAGTCAAGAACATTTCGTCGTGCGGATGACGGGTTGTCCTAACGGTTGTGCTAGACCCTACATGGCAGAACTAGGGTTTGTCGGCAATGGTCCTAGCACGTATCAACTATGGTTAGGTGCAGATGCTAACCAAACGAGGCTGGCGCAAGTGTATATAGAGAAGTTGCCTCTCGATAACCTGGAGGCAGAATTAGAACCATTGCTGGTTTACTTCAAACAATCGCGGCAACCTAATGAAAGCTTTGGCGATTTTTGCGATCGCATTGGCTTTGACTCTTTACGAGAGTTTACCTCCAAATACGAGTTTCAAGGCGCACTGGAACCAGAAATCGCCCTGCAAGATGATGGCAATGGCGAACAGGAAGCAGCTGCTAATGCAGCAACTGCGGCAAAAGCCCGTCGTCGTATCACTTTACGCGAACCAGTCTACGCAAAGCTAAAAGCTACTGCTGAGAGTCAAGGTAAACCGATGACTCAACTTGTGAATGAGGCGATAGAAGCTTTCTTACAAGGGCAATAATCGCACCTACATTTTGTGTAGAGACGTTACATGTAACGTCTCTACAATTTCTATGGCAAATACTTCTGTACCACCACCCAACCCGTGAGGGACACCCAGAGAAAACCAAGGAATAAAACTACATTTGCGCCTACGTGGAGCGATCGCGCCCACTGACGCTTAGGACTGATTAAAGTTGCACTAGCTGCCGATATTAGGGTTAATGCTACCACGATTAGCCCTGCCGTCAAGTGTTGGGAATGACCCAGGGAACCAAAATGACCCAGCGTACCGACAACACCAATTGCTAATAGCAGCAGCACTAGCAAAACCATGCTGCCACCAATACTATAGTGCAGCAAATGCAGCCAACTAGGTCTGGGATGAAAATTTGTTCTTGCCTGGAACATCTGCCAGCCTGTTACGGTCAACAGCAGATAAGCTAGTAGCGACAGACCCATCGACCAGGCTGCTATTTTCCACAACCACAAAAAAGAAGGTAAATCCAATTTATTTTAGACCCAATACAATAGCAGCAATTCTATTCATAGTAATAGCTTACTAAATGTAGCGATCGCGCGATTTACTTTCTTCCTTTCGGTAGAATTTGTTTATTTTTCAATTCACTATTTTTTCATTTATTAAAATAGAGCCGCTAAAGTTAGCGACTCCAATGTTAGTTAAACCGATGATCTAATCAATAGTCGTTAAAAGAGGGGATTTAAAATTTCTTTGACTTAGTTTATCTTTTTGTTCTACCGATCGCGCTGCTGGACGATCCATTTGTGCTTCTGCTTTGCTTTCTTCTAACAAGCACAAGCGTTCGCAAGGAATATGATCTGACAAAATAGCACTCGCCATCATGCCCGTGTGAATTTCTAGTGTTGCTTTAGGTGGCGCTTCAAATACAAGGCGTTGACCTGGAAACACAACTCGTTCAAAATACCAGTTAGGGATATTTGATATCCGAGCAATTTGAATCTTGCTAGTTGCGTTTACATAGCAGCAAAGCAGTCGGTCGGACTGTTCGGGTGGTAGGGAATCTAATATTTGAGCCATAACAGCTAAGGGCATGAAAGCCACTTTTATTTGATTACACATATAAGCTAACACTTAGCGATCCCCGAGTGTTGTAACTCCTACTACCAACTGATAACTTAGCTCGAATTTGTTGTCGCCTCTATCTATAGATAGAAGTTGGTAGAAGTTAAACTTATTGGCTTTCCGATTTAGCAACCAATTATCTGATAAATTTTTGATTTGATTTTTGCATTTTACCGCACAAAATTGGTTGACTGTAAATGATTTATGCGTTAGGGCAAAATACCAACTTATTCACGAGCGGCAATTGAGGGATCGTGCCGAGGTAACGCAAATCCAGCGATCCTAGAGGCGATCGCGTTATAGCGGGCAGCGATCGCCTCTAGCTACGACAACTCATTATCTCCGATCGACCTACCACTAAGACAAGCTCGATGTTATCGTAAAGTTATATGAAAATTATTTTCAGAAATCTCTTTAATAGGGGCGCTTAGGCTCGTGAGTGAGGGCGAACTTGGAAGCTATCTAGACATGAGTTGGCTCAGCTTCACTCAGCAGCGCTGCTACTCGAACCTTGGTAAACTCTAACCTCAAACGATCGAGATGGAAAACCGTATTCTCTACGTTCGCCTTCCGTGCAACCCTATATTTCCGATTGGGGTTGTTTACTTGGCAGATCACGTTCACAAGCTTTTTCCCGAAATCGAACAGCGAATTTTTGACTTAGGGACAGTCCCACCACTCGACTTTAATTCCGCCTTAGATACTTGTATCGACGAATTTCAGCCGACGCTTTTAGTATTCTCTTGGCGAGATATTCAGATTTATGCCCCAGTAGGTGGTAGGGGTGGTAATCCCTTGCAACATTCCTTTGAGTTTTTCTACGCCTTCAATCCGTTAGTCAAATTTCGAGGTGCAACCGGATTGCTGCGATTGGCAGTTTCCTATTACAAGGAACTCTGGCGCAATCAAGGACTGATTAAACGCGGGTTAAAACGCGCTCAGAAACACCAACCAAATGCCCGTGCCGTAGTTGGTGGGGGTGCAGTTAGTGTATTTTACGAGCAGTTGCAGCATAATTTGCCCCAGGGAACGGTTGTTTCTGTCGGAGAAGGAGAAACACTGCTAGAAAAATTGTTGCGAGACGAAGATTTTAGCAACGAACGCTGCTACGTTGTTGGCGAAACTCAACCACGCGATCGCCTAATCCACGAAGCGCCAACACCGCTAGAAAAATCTGCTTGTAACTACGACTATATTGAAAAGATTTGGGCGGAATTCTCCTATTACCTGCAATCTTCCGACTTTTATATCGGCGTGCAAACAAAGCGCGGCTGTCCTCACAATTGCTGCTACTGCATTTACACCGTAGTAGAAGGCAAACAGGTACGGATCAACCCCGCCGATGAAGTCGTAGCCGAAATGCGACAACTATACGATCGCGGCATTCGGAATTTCTGGTTTACCGATGCTCAGTTTATCCCAGCCCGGAGATTCATCGATGATGCGATCGAATTGCTGCAAAAGATCGTTGATTCAGGCATGACTGATATCCACTGGGCAGCATACATCCGCGCCGACAACCTCACCCCCGAACTATGCGACTTAATGGTAAAAACGGGGATGAATTACTTCGAGATCGGCATTACCAGCGGTTCTCAGGAACTCGTACGGAAAATGCGGATGGGCTATAACCTGCGCACGGTGTTGGAAAACTGCCGTGACTTAAAAGCAGCAGGTTTTAACGATCTCGTCTCCGTCAATTACTCCTTCAACGTCATTGACGAACGCCCCGAAACCATTCGCCAAACGATCGCCTACCACCGCGAACTCGAACGGATCTTCGGTGCTGATAAAGTGGAACCAGCAATTTTCTTCATCGGACTCCAACCCCATACCCACTTAGAAGAATACGCCTTTAAAAATGGCGTACTCAAACCAGACTACGATCCGATGAATCTCAAACCTTGGACGGTGCAAAAATTATTATGGAACCCCGAACCCCTCGGTTCCTTCTTTGGTGAAGTTTGCCTACAAGCATGGCGACAAAATCCCAACGACTTCGGACGGGAAGTGATGAAAATCTTAGAGGAACGCCTCGGCTGCGCCCCCCTCGAAGAAGCCCTTTCCGCTCCTATTACAACCACTGACAAAAAGCAACTTGTAACAGCGTAAAAAGTCAAAAGTCAAAAGTTAGAAGTCAAAATTACCTTTTACCAATGACAAATGACCGATGACCAATGACCAATGACCAATGACCAATCATGCTAAAAGGCTCCATCTTACAACAGCTCAAATCAGCACTCGAAAACACGAATCGACCCCTTAACCTGGGTGTCTACTATAAAAACACCTTGGTCGCCCTGTGTCATGCCCTAGAAGACTGCATTTTGGTCTCTGGTAGCCAACCGTTAGTCATTACGGCTTTTCAACGGGGTAAATGGTATTTGCAAGAAGCAGAACGATACCACGATTTAGCCCAAAAATCCCGCCATGTGGCGATTATGGCAGCTCCAGATACGGGCTTTGCCGACCATCCTACCAGCAAATTACCAAATGTAGACTTAGTAGCGTTGAATCCTGAAGACCCAGTGGCGCAAGAATGGCATTTGATAATTCTTGCGCCTAGCTACACGGCAATGGTACTTTGTCAAGAGTTATCCGAAGCAGATTACGGAGTCGGAGGTATACCAACAGCCGATCTGGAGCGTAAATTTTACGGATTTTGGACGTTTGAGCCAGCCAGGGTAGAGAAAACCGTCGAACTGGCGATCGCCCACATTAATAGTTACAACCCTGAACTTGCCCAACAGCTCAAATCTCACGTCCAGGCGATCGCTCAAGAGACTTCCCAAGCAGAACCGGACGATTTGAATACAATCGTTTCTCGCGTGGTCGATTACCTCCAAACCAGCGAATATAGCATCAAGCAGATAGAACATCACCAGATATTAGATAGCAATTTAGTTTCCAACGAATTACAAGCCTTCCTCCGCTTAGGACAACTGATCGATCTTGCCGATACGGGCAACCCCCTCGCCGCCGCAGAAGTCGCCGCGATCGCCGAAATTATGGGGCAATTACTCAATCTCCCTGCTTGGCAGGTCAAGCGCCTGCGCCTAGCCAGTCTACTCCATCGCATCGCCCCCCATTCGGTCAACGTGCAATATGGCGAAGCCCCCAGTTGTCCCCTCATCCCAGCCGCCCAAGTTTTGCGTACCATGCCTCGCCTGAGCGCGATCGCTCAAATTATCAACCATTTCTCAGAACATTGGGATGGTAGCGGAGAGCCAGCTGGTTTAATTGGGGAGACAATCCCGTTAGAGTCGCGAATTTTAGGCTTAGTGACAGATTTTCAGCAGCGTTTTACCCATCTATCCCAATCCCATACCAGAGAGGAAGCTTTATCAACTGCTTTCGCTCAATGTCAGCAAGAACAGGGCAAAGCTTGGGAACCAAAACTTGTAGATACCCTAGAATTACTCGTGCGCGGGATGCAACAGGGTTTAACCTTACCCGTCTCCCCCACAAAAATTAGTAGCAGCATGTGGTTGATTGAAGAGAATTCGGAATTCGGAATTCGGAATTCGGAATTCGGAATTAAATAAACTTCTCACCGCCGTTCTCCGTTCACTGATAACTGATAACTGAATATGATTGATTCGATTGCAGCAATTAGAGAAGGAAAAGTTAAGCAATTACCAGGAGCCAATTTAGAAGATGAAGATCTAGCAGGGTTAAATCTGGCGGAAATGAATTTGGCGGGGGCTAATTTAGTCGGAGCCGATTTTTCTGGCTCCAAGTTAGAACGATCGCGTCTGGAAGGCGCTAACCTTCTCGGTAGCAAGCTGTACGGTGCAGATTTACGCGCTAACTTTTTGGGAGCCAATTTGATGCAGGCTGACATGACAAGTGCCGATCTGCGAGGCAGTAACCTCCGAGGCGCAAATTTGATGGGCGCGAAATTATCCCAAAGCGCGATCGCCGGAGCATTTTTGAGTGGGGCAAACCTGATGAGTGCTAACTTACAAGGCGCAGATCTCAGGGGTGCAGACTTACGGGGTGTCAATCTTTCTAATGCAAATTTACAAGGAGCCAATCTCACTCAGGCAGATTTACAGGGCGCTTTGTTAAATGAAGCTAATTTAGAAGAAGCGGACTTGCGGGGAGCAAATTTGGCGGGTGCTAACCTTTCAGGTGCTAATCTTCTGTGTGCGGAGTTGGAAGGAACTAATCTTGTAGGAGTTAATTTGGCTGGTGCTTGCTTGTTAGGAACCGTGGTGAAACAGTAACCAGTTATCAGTAATCAGTGACCAGCGATCGATGACTAGCTAATAGTAACCGATACCTAACTATTACTATTTACCAATTAAGCATTGACTTTTTCAGTGTTAGTACTGTAGCCTTGGCATGGCTGCTAGTATAGATTTATATTTTTAAAAAATAAATAGAAATGGCGAGCAGCCGTTTTCGGATGAGCGATCGCCCGACTGGATTTGATTCAATTCAGAATTGCAGTATTTCCCGAACAAGTTCCCGAACAAAACGACTCCTATTTAGTAGGAGTCGATACAGAAAGCGATCGCCAATGCGTGCAGGATTTATTCGTTTGTTTGTAGGAATCAGTAACATATTTCATCTGGGAAATGGAAGAAATTGAATGACAAACAGTCCTATTCGTTCTCAAGAAGAGTTTCTGGTATTTGGCGCGCCTGTTATTGAAGCAGCAGAAATAGAAGAAGCGATCGCAACGCTCAAAAGTGGCTGGTTGGGAACAGGACCTAAGGTAGCTCAGTTTGAGCGAGATTTTGGGGTATATAAAGGAGCAGATAATGCGATCGCCGTGAATTCCTGTGGCGCAGCACTACACTTGAGCCTACTCGCGGCTTCCTTACAACCAGGAGATGAAGTCATTACCAGTCCCCTGACGTTTTGCGCCACGATCAACGCCATTACTCATGTGGGCGCGACACCCGTGCTAGCAGATGTCGATCCCGTCACGATGAATATCGATCCTGTCCAAGTTCAAGCAAAAATTACCCCTAGAACAAAGGCGATCCTACCCGTTCACTTTGCAGGTAGACCCTGTGATATGGATGCTTTATGTAATCTTGCTTTGCGCTACGGCTTGAAGATAATTGAGGATTGCGCCCACGCGATTGAAACAGAATATAAAGGTAAAAAAACAGGCACTTTTGGCGATTTTGGCTGTTTTAGTTTTTATGCCACCAAAAATATTTGTACGGGCGAAGGCGGCATGATTTTAGCGCGTAACTCCGAAGATGCCACCCGAATCAGAGCGCTGAGCTTGCATGGCATTAGTAAAGATGCTTGGAAGCGGTTTGGCGAAGAAGGATACAAACACTATCAAGTTTTGGAAAGCGGATTTAAATACAACATGATGGATCTACAAGCTGCCCTTGGCATCCATCAACTGAAGCAAGTAGAATCTCGCTGGCAGCGCCGTCAAGAGATTTGGCAGCACTACAATTGCGCTTTTGCCGATCTCCCCTTGGTACTTCCAGCAAAACCAGAACCCCATACTCGCCATGCCTATCATCTTTATCCGGTACTTATTGACGAGCAGAAAACTGGATGCGATCGCGACACTTTTCTCAATGCGATGACAGCAGAAAACATTGGCGTGGGCGTACACTATCTCAGTATTCCAGAATACGATTACTATCAGCAAAGATTTGGTTGGCAACCAGAAGATTATCCTCAAGCAATGCGAATTGGGCGGCAGACAGTAAGTCTGCCGCTTTCTGCAAAGTTGACTCGCCAAGATGAATTAGATGTCATTCAAGCAGTGAGAAAAGTTCTAGCATCAAGTCAGACTCATGACACTATGAGGGGTGAGAAGAGAGGCACAAGCGAGGGACAAGGAAGACACATAGTAGCGTTCAACCAACAACTGTCAACTGTTAACCATCTTCGCGCAGTGTAGCGGAGCGTTTGCTGTCAACCAACCCAATCTAGGATTGCTGGATGAATGAAACTAGTTTCAGTCATTGTTTTAATTTACGATAGCGAAAAATATATCGCTGCGACACTAGAATCCGTGTTGACTCAGACATATAAATATATTGAAGTGTTGCTGGTTGACGATGGTTCTCCAGATAAAAGTATAGAAATTTGTCAGCAATTTAACGACCCAAGAATTAGAATTATTCGCCAACAAAATCGCGGCTTGCCAGGAGCGAGAAACGCAGGTATTCGGCAAGCAAAAGGAGATTATTTAGCATTTATTGATGGTGATGACTTGTGGCAACGGGATAAATTAGAGCATCACGTCAATCATCTCGCTAATTCTACAGAAGTTGGAGTTAGTTTCAGCCGTTCTGCTTTTATCGACGAAGCAGGTAAATTTTTAGGCTCGTATCAAACACCGAAACTTAAGGGAATTACCCCCTCATATCTAATGCGGTGTAATCCTGTAGGCAACGGTTCGGCTGCTGTCGTCAGACGGGAAGTCTTTGCCGCGATCGCATTTTCACCTCGCCAATATTCATTAGACTGCTACTTTGACGAACAATTTCGTTATTCTGGCGGCGATGTCGATCTGTGGTTGCGAATCTTATTGCAAACCAAATGGCAAATTGAAGGAATTCCCGAAGCTTTAACTTTATATCGCGTTCACTCTAGCGGACTCTCAGCTCAATTAGATCGACAATTGGCAGCAGGAGAACAATTAATTGCCAAATTTCATACTTACGCAACCCAACTAGATAGGAATTGGGAGGCGGTGATGAGAGCGTATCACTTACGCTATCTAGCTCGGAGTGCGATTCGCTGGAAATCCGACGCGATCGCGATTCAATTGATGCATCAAGCCATAGCTTCCTATTGGCGGATCGTTCTAGAATCACCACGCCAAACTGTGATGACACTTATTGCGGCTTACCTATTGTTACTCATTCCCCGCCGCTTGCGCGCTCATTTTGAGGTCATAGTCGGACAGCCAACAACAATTTTCCAAAAAGTAAGGACTAGGATAAGAATTCAGAATTAAGCGCTTGCTTGTAAGTTGTAAGTCGGAATTCCACTATCTCTAACTACTCTTTAGATAGAGAAACTCTTATTCTTATGGAGGTAGTGGCAATGTTGTGATTGGGTGTAATCTTTATGCTGTATTCAAACAGAAATACAGAACCGTCCTATGTTTCCAGAATTCTCGCCACAACCTCGAATCCTGACTAGTCAAAAGCAACATTTACAAACTTGCTTTAATTTACCAACACATGATGAGCGCGTCGAACGAGTTTTTCGCGAAGTGAATAACTTGTTTGCTAGTCAAGAAATTCAGCAACGTTTATTAGAAAAAAGACAACGAGTCGAGCAAAAGAAAAGCCGTGATTGATGCCAGACAACTTGGGGCTCGATCGAGAGATATAAAAGCGCTCGCGCCTACGAGAAGAACGATTAACGCGACTTGTGGCTAAATCTTCTCATGCCCAAAGCGATCGCGCCTAAAAATAACATTCCCATTCCACCAGCGAGAGGATTGCGATCGATACCAGTTAACCATTCTGGGACGCGATCGTTATATTGCACCATTTGCCCGACATTAATTGCGTAATAACCCCAAATTAACCCAGCATGAAGACCAATTGGTAAACCCAAACGACCTTTGCCACAGCGTCTTGCCCATACAAGAGTTAAGCCTAACAACACCAAAGCTGGAAATTGCAGCAGGGTTCGACGAATTTCTGCTAGTGGTTTAATAAAGTGCAGTGCGGCAAATATGCAAGCATTCGCCCAGAGTGCTGTCCGAGGATGGTAATCTCGCTGTAACTCATCTAACAGCCATCCCCGGAAAAGTAACTCTTCCGCAAAACCATAAGCTAGAGCAACGATTAACCCTTCAACGACAAATCGCCATAAAAAAATAGAGGGTTGTCGCCACCATAGCAAACCCAACCATCCTTTTAGCAAAAATAAACTCAAAACACTAGCGACCCCAAGCCCCAAACCTATCAGTAGCTCTTGCCTATTCTGCCTAGTTGTAACCAAACCATATTCTTGTAACACGTGTGGCTGACGATAGATAGACTTTCCCCACAGCCGCAACAGGATAATAAATATCCCATATAGGAACGGCAAGGTGAGAATATTCACTAAGTTTTTGTCATCCACCCACCAATGAATCGGTGCAGCTACAGGCAACCATAGTAGCAGCAGTACTAAGATAAAAATGACCAGCCTCAAGGGAGCTGGGTAGAGGGCTATTCTGGCAAAATTGAATTTTAACAATTAGCAAGTAGTGAGTAGTGAGTGGGGAGTAGTAAGTGGTGAGAGATTCTACACTTACGACTTACTACTTATGACTTCCTATTTACTCATCTGGCTCAATCGTACTGGTCAAACCATGATTTTTGAGGGTTTCACAGTAAAACTCAGCGTGTTCTTGAGCGCAGGTAATGACTAAAGCGATGCCATTTGTATGGGCTTCCATCATAATATCTACTGCTTGTGGCTGGGTGAGGCTGGGTACAGTCTGCATCAATACCTGCACCACATGCTCCATAGGATTAAAGTCATCATTATGAAGCAACACGCGATACCGAGGTGCGAGTTTACGAACTGTTGAACGCTGCTCCAGGGTTTCGACGGACACTGCTTACTCCTCTTGTTCTGACTAACGACTTTTGGTTTAAATCTCGATTGAAACTGATTAACTTATTAAATATTTATAGCATCGAAATCCAACGACCGTAGCGATCGCACATGACTGAAGAACTGGAGGCGAGCTGTGACGAACTCTTTATGTGACTTTCAACCGCGACAAATCGTTTGTACAACCCATCAAGCTACTCACCTATATGCTGAAGTCATTCAAGTAGTGGAATCGCGCCAAATTGGGTGGTTTCGACCTTTACTACTCGTGGAATTTTTTGACGATGAGCAGCTATCGATCTCACCAACACTACTCGACCTCCGTTCTGGAGCCGATCTTCTCTGTCCTCCCTCTTTATTCCGTCCGGCAATTGATACTGAGGTCATACCGTTGCTGATGCAACTGTCAGCTTGGGAACCGCCATTAGAGCACGATCCGGTTGCCTTCAAACGATTGCATCAATTCATTCAACAGGCTTTGCTGCTTGACGAGAAGTGAAGAGGTTGTTAGTTATTGGTTGTTGGAAACCGATCGCTGGTTGCCACTCGTTGCCTGCTGCTCAAAAACTTCTGATATTTCCATTTGAATTTCTGATGCAATCTATAGTAATTTCTAACGATTGATGGGAACTTGGTTGTTATCGTTAATTTCTCATGGCTTAGAATTGGCGATCGGCTGTTGCATAAGTCTTTTGCAAATCAGATCGAATTATCAGAATGCGATCTTTACGGTTAATAACATTCAGAATTCTGATGCTTCAGGATCGAAATTATCAAAAATTAATATGTATTTGAGGAACAAATTGTCTTGTTTTTCGGTCGCGGGGATTTAACCTTCAGACTAGTATCTACTGACAATTGACCGTTATGGATCTCAAGCTATCTATCTAGTGAGTTAGACTCAACTGTATACTCAGTCACACAAACTAGAAAAATCAAGTCAAACTGCTTGCTCTTCTCGGTTTCTACCATCTGGTAGATGTTGATGTATCATGCCAGTAGCGTAGAATCTAGAAATCATTTAACCTGGCTATGTACGAGAGATTGACCTCAATAAAAAGTCAGCAAAAGTTAGTCCTACTGCACGAGATCGCTTGGCAAAAGATTGTTTTGCACGTGAAATTGGTCGATCGGTAGGATGATTCCGCTGAGTGGTATTCTGTTGGTACGAATTTCAATCGCTAATTTGAATCAATCGAGTACTATGTAAATAATTGATGAAGATGTTCTCGTTGGTATAGTTAAATACTTTTTTTTTAGAATAAACGCTGGTAGCTTGGAATCACAATGAATGATTTAATAAATATTTAAGATTTAAGTAACTAAAGAGCTAAATAGAAAAAGCAAGACAAAAGGAAAAATACTTCATATCATAGACCCATTTGATTTCATTAAATTTCGATTTCATCCTATTCAATTTAACCCCATTCGATTTCACCAATTTGCACGGAAGCGTTAATGATGCAAACAATGACTGCTCCTAGAGCTACAGTAATTCGCCCTAACGGTCACTTTAATGCAGCGAATGCCGCTGACTTTCAGCAATACCTGACCGCAGAAGTTACACAGGCAACACACGACTGTGTGGTCGTCAACCTAGAACAAGTAGAGTCGATGGATAGTGCCGGTTTGATGGTATTAGTTCATGGCTTGAGAGTGGCACAATCGCTCGGAAAAAGTTTCCACCTTTGCTCTGTTGCACCTTCAATTCGGATTATCTTTGAGTTGACTCAACTAGATAGCGTATTTGAAATTTTAGATACACCTATAGAGGTTACAGCAGCTTAGCGGGAAGCTAGGTGCGAGCAATTTATGACTATTTGATATATGACTGTCTGATGTTTCGCAGCAGCAGGTACTGTTCTTCCAGACGCGATCGCCGATTGATGCTAGCTTTAGAGTGATAAGTCAGGGATTGGCACGAGAGGCGCAAAGTGGCAGTTGCAGTAGAAACATTACTAACGGCTGAAATTCAACGTCCAGCTCGCTATCTAGGTAACGAGCTGGGAGCTATACGGAAGAATTGGCAATCGGCAGATGTACGCTGGGTACTGACATATCCTGAGTTGTACGAAGTTGGTGCATCTAATCTAGGGCACGTCATTCTATACAATATTTTGAATGCACAGCCTCGCCAAATGTGCGATCGCGCCTACCTCCCAGCGCCCGACCTAGCAGCAAAGCTACGCGAGACGCACACCCCCTTATTTGCTGTTGAATCGAGAAGATCGTTAACAGAATTTGATATTTTAGGCTTCAGCCTCAGTTACGAGTTAGGAGCTACCAATATTTTAGAAATGTTGGATTTAGCTGGTATTCCTCTAACTTGGCGTGAAAGAGCTGAGGGAGCTAAGAGAGATAAGAAAGCTGGGGGAGCTGAGGGAGAAAAACCAAGCGCCACTCACCACTCAAATACCAACTACCAATTACCAATTACCAATTACCAACTACCAATTACCAATTATCCACTCATTTTTGCAGGCGGGCAGACGGCAACATCAAACCCCGAACCCTATGCTGATTTTTTCGATTTTATTGCTTTAGGTGACGGGGAAGAACTGTTACCAGAAATTGGTTTAGTCGTTGCAGAAGGCAAGGCAGCAGGGTTAAATCGAGAAGAACTTTTGCTAGATCTGGCGCAAATCCCAGGGGTCTACGTGCCGCGATTTTACGATCTGGCAATGGATGGTTCCATTCACCCCAATCGTCCAGACGTTCCAGAGAAGATAATTCGGCGCGTTGCTACGCCCATCCCAGCGTATTCTACAGGCTTAGTTCCCTACGTCGAGACAGTCCACGATCGCCTGACGATCGAAATTCGGCGCGGTTGCACTCGCGGCTGTCGCTTTTGCCAACCAGGAATGCTCACCCGTCCCGCACGGGACGTAGAACCGGAGCAGGTTGTCGAGGCGATCGAAACGGGAATGAGGGCAACGGGATACAATGAATTTTCTCTACTTTCCCTCAGTTGTTCCGACTATTTATCTCTTCCTGCCGTAGGAATGGAGATTAAAAACCGCCTGCAAAACGAAAATATTTCCCTTTCGCTTCCTAGTCAGCGAGTAGACCGTTTCGATGAAAATATCGCAAATATTTTGGGGGGTTATCGCCAAAGCGGGTTGACCTTTGCCCCAGAAGCTGGAACCCAACGGATGCGAGATATCGTAAATAAGGGCTTGACGAATGAAGAATTATTGCGAGGCGTAAAAACAGCTTGGGAACAAGGCTGGGACAAAATCAAGCTCTACTTCATGATTGGATTGCCTGGGGAAACAGATATCGATGTGTTGGGGATCGCGGAAACCGTCGCATGGCTACAAAGGGAATGTCGCGCTCAAGGTAGAAAACCTTTAGCATTTAACTTAACAATTTCCAACTTTACACCCAAACCCCACACCCCGTTTCAATGGCATTCTGTTTCTACAGGCGAATTCCAGCGCAAGCAAGAATTATTACGCCAAGAGTTTCGGCGCATGAGAGGAGTCAAAGTTAATTTTACCGACGTGCGGATCTCGGCAATGGAAGACTTCATCGGACGAGGCGATCGCCGTTTGTCTGCTGTATTACGTCGCGCTTGGGAACTGGGTGCGGGAATGGACTCGTGGTACGACAGCGTAGAGAGAGCGTATAACGCTTGGGGACAAGCGATCGCCGAATCCGGCTTAACCTGGAAGTATCGTCAAGTCGAGCAAGGCGAGTGGAATTTAATGCAAGGGAGAAGGGAGCAGGGTAAGAGAGCTGAGGGAGTTGAGGGGGCTGAGGGAGACGAGGAAACTATTCTAGTCACCAGCCACCAGCCACCAGCCACTTTCTTTCCCGACTCCCTAGATCGTCCTTTACCTTGGGATCGGATCGACACGGGGATCGAGAAAAAGTGGCTCAAGGAAGATCTGCAACGCGCTATGGAGGCTGCAACCGTCCCCGATTGCTCTTTTGATGGTTGTTCTCACTGCGGCGTTTGTGGAATCGATTTCGGTCACAACATTGTCATCGAACCACCACCAATTCCCCAATTTGCCGGACAGTACGTTCCTAACAATACCAAAGTTCAAAGACTGCGACTCCGGTTTGGCAAGCTGGGAGATATGGCGCTAGTGAGCCATCTCGACTTGATGCGCCTGTTCGATCGCGCCGTCCGACGAGCCGCATTGCCCGTATCCTTTACAGCCGGATTTAGTCCCAGCCCGAGGATTTCTGTAGCGCTGGCTCTGCCTTTAGGCGTAACGAGTAGTGGAGAGATTGTCGATTTTGAACTAACTCAAATCGTCGAGCCAGCAGTTTTTCGGCAACAACTGAGCAGTCAGTTACCAATAGACATACCTATATACGATGCGATCGCGCTCGATTTAAAAGCACCTGCGGCAATGAAGACTTTAACGGGAGCAGAGTACATCCTGACAATAGCGGCAACTCAAACGACAACACCGACACAACGGCAGGAATGGATAGAAACTATTAAGAATTCAACCGAAATTTGGTGGGAGCAGACAACAAAATCTAAGAAAACTTATCAGGTGAACTTGCGCGATCGCCTATTTGAATTAGAATTAGTTCCACCACACAACCCAGATACAGGAGAACCAGACAATACCTTTAACTTGCGCTATACGGGTAGTTGCTCTCAAGACGGCAATCACCTGAAACCAGAACACGTCACGTTCATCCTAGAGCAAGTTGCCCGCCAAGAAATCCAACTGCTCCACATCCATCGCCAGCAACTCATTTTCCAGTGACCAGTGACCAGTGAGCAGTAACCAGTTATCAGGGAGCAGGGAACAGGGAACAGTTACTTACGAATTACGACTTACAACTTACGACTTCTCTAATTAATTGCTTTTTCTCAAGCATGAGTTAAAATTGAGCTAACAGAAGTTTTCTAGCGCTGCATTGGATTTCCGATTCGCTCTCCCAAATGGGACACTAGCGAGAATTATTGAGAAGCATCCACGATTCTTTTGCATAGCACTTGAAGCGGAGTGGTCGTCTCATTAGTCGCTAAGAGCGTTTCTTGAAGCCAGTGACAGGCAAAACAGGCTTTTTAGGTGTCTGTGAATTAGGTGTCTGCGAACTAATATTGTGCTCCTGTCCGCAAATCAAGGAAGGGAGACAAGATTAAAACTACAAAACATGCTCGGTTCTCAGAGCAGACTTATGTATGCAGCAGTTTTGAAAACATTTTGTTATGCTTTTAAACTGCCAGCATCTTTAGATTTAGTTGCGATCGAGCGTGGTGAGCGCCACTATTATTTCCAGCAGCGCCTACCTTCAGTCAATCGAAGCGAGAGAGGAGACCTCAAAGCTTCTGATGCTGCGAATTTTTGAGGGAATTGAATGCCAAAACAAATTATCATAGCAGAGCAGCATCACATTGCTGCTGTTTTTTCAGAAGATCAAATTCAAGAACTCGTCGTTGCTACCGGACGACATCAAGTTGGTGATATTTACCTCGGTGTCGTAGAAAACGTTTTACCAGGTATAGATGCAGCTTTCGTAAACATTGGCGATTCAGAACGAAACGGTTTTATCCACGTTACCGATCTCGGACCGTTAAAGCTAAAACGGACTGCGGCAGCGATTACAGAACTACTCGCACCGCAGCAAAAAGTCTTAGTCCAGGTTATGAAAGAGCCGACGGGCAATAAAGGACCCAGGCTCACGGGTAATATAACTTTACCCAGTCGCTACGTAGTTTTGATGCCGTTTGGACGGGGAGTTAACTTATCGCAACGGATCAGAAATGAAAACGAGCGCAACCGCTTGCGGGCTTTAGCAATTTTAATTAAACCTGCTGGCATGGGCTTGTTAATTCGTACCGAAGCCGAAGGCAAGCCAGAAGAAGCAATTATTGAAGACCTAGAGGCGATCCAAAAACAGTGGGAAGAGGTGTTATTGAAAGCGCAATCTACCCGCGCTCCCTCTTTACTTAACCGCGATGACGATTTTATTCAGCGCGTCTTGCGAGATATGTATGGCTCGGACGTAAATCGCATCGTGGTAGACTCTGCTACCGGACTCAAGCGGGTCAAGCAATACTTGATGAACTGGGGTGGCGGACAGCCGCCTCAAGGGTTGTTGATCGACCACCATCGCGATCGCATTCCCATTTTGGAATATTTCCGCATCAATGCCGCAATTCGCGAAGCCCTCAAACCGCGAGTTGAGTTGCCCTCTGGTGGTTATATCATTATTCAACCGACGGAAGCATTAACGGTCATTGATGTAAACTCTGGTTCCTTCACTCGTTCCGCTACAGCAAGAGAAACCGTACTGTGGACGAACTGCGAAGCGGCAACAGAAATTGCCCGACAGTTGCGCTTGCGTAACCTGGCAGGGGTGATCGTGGTAGATTTCATTGATATGGAATCGCGTCGCGACCAGTTACAAGTCTTAGAGCATTTTAATAAAGCCTTAAGAGCGGACAAAGCCAGACCGCAAATTGCCCAACTGTCAGAATTGGGTTTAGTCGAACTGACCCGCAAACGCCAAGGTCAAAATATTTACGAACTCTTTGGGCGCACCTGTCCTACATGCGGCGGCTTAGGACATGTCGTACACCTGCCAGGAGAATCGGAAGAACGAGAAGTATCAATGCCATCAGCAGCACGAGAACCCGAGTGGTCAGCCCCACAGCCAGCGCGGGACTCATACCGCGTCATGCCCAACCCTCGGTCAGTAGAACCCCGCGAAAGCAATACTAGTAGTAGTAGTAGTTGGGGATTGGAAGCAGAAAGTTTTAGTAACGATTTCGATAGCGATCGCCAAGACTTAATGCCGATCAACCATCCTAATTATCAAGAAATTGGCGACGCGGGAAATAATCGGCGGCGGCGGCGGCGGCGCATCGGCGAGGGGGGCTATAAAGAAGAAAATCCACGGGCAGCGACTAATTCGCTTACCCTGCTCAACGACCGAGATACAGAACCAGATGTAGAATCGGAAGGGGCAATTGCCACTGAAGTTTCCTATGGCGATCGCCGCGATGCTGCAGGCGGAACGCTAAGTCGCGACCATCGTGGCTGGGTAGAAAAACCAGAGCGGTCTAAACCCATAAAGCCGGAACCCGTCAAAGTCGCGATCGATCCACCAGAAACAATTGTGGTGGAAATGACACCCGAGGAACAGGAAATTTACGCCGTCATGGGCGTATCGCCCCTAGTACGCTTAGACAGGGAAGTGAAAAATCCCAAATCTGCGATCGTGCAAGTCGTTTTGCCCGGGCAAGCACCTCCTTTGCCTCAAAGCGAAAATGGCACAACGTCCGATTCAGAAGTATCTACCATTAACACTGACAGCGTGGCTGCTGCCGATCCTCCGGTTATAGCTGCAATTTCTGAAAACACTGAATTGGAACTACCAGCGCTAGAAGACAGCGAAACCGATCGCAAAACTCCAGTCCGTCGCCGTCGCCGTCGTTCTTCGGCAGATGGTGACGAGTAGATTCTGTGTAAAGATCTCTCCAACCCCTCTTAAAAAGGGGGCTTGTGTATAGTGTAGGGTGGGCGATGCCCACCTACTTTTTTCGATTGACTATTATGCCTGAGTCATCGTCCATTCAAAAACTGAAATCTAAAGTTCAAAAATCTAAAATTCAAAATGGCATTACCCAGGACTTTGACTCAGGGTTAAGCGATCGATACTCTATCCTCATAGCTGGAGTGGATGAAGTAGGCAGAGGTGCTTTATTTGGTCCAGTGGTAGCAGCGGCAGTAGTTTTACCTCCATCAGCCTTGAAGGAATTAGTAGCAGCCCAGATTAGAGATAGCAAAAAACTATCGCGCGATCGCCGTTTGAAATTAGCAGCCCATATTTGTCAGGTAGCACTTGATTGGCGGATTGGTTTTGCGACCTCTGCCGAAATCGATCGCATTAATATCTTGCAAGCATCGTTACTAGCCATGAAACGGGCAGTCCTGAAACTAAAAATTCAGCCCGAACTATGCTTAGTCGATGGCAGACAACCCATTAAAGATTTATTGATCCCGCAACAGGCGATCGTGAAAGGAGACGAGCAATCTTTGGCGATCGCTTCTGCTAGTATCGTCGCTAAAGTGTGGCGCGATGCCCTAATTACTCGCCTTGCAGTCAAATATCCCCAGTACGATTTAGTCACAAATAAAGGATACGGCACTCAGCGACACATCGAGGGATTGCAACAACACGGTCCCTGTCGCTTGCATCGGCTGACTTTTCGTCCCTGCCAACTGAAGAAAGTCGGGAGTCGGGAGCAGGGGAACAGAGGAGCAGAGGAGCAATTCACGCATTAGTTCCGAATTCCGAATTCGGAATTCCGAATTCTCCCCACGCACCACTCGCTTTAAGCCTCGCTTACTGGTAACTGGTAACTGGTGACTGGTAACTGATTCTGATTGTCGTTGACCCAGCTGCGATAGTCGGTTAAAAGTTGATGTAGCAATCGTTGCTTAATCGTCACCAACACGCTTTTGAGTAAGCCATTGCCAGTAGTCTCTACGATTGGTTGGGGTGTCATATTCAAAGGAAAGGGCAGTTCAACCTTTACCTCTAAATCCGCCTTACCTTTCAGTAGGGTAATATTCTGATGTTGATATGGAGATAAATGACCTTGAAGATTTAATTCAAAACGTTGGTTGATGTAATCTAATCCTAAAATTTCACAAGCAACCGATCGCAAATTCACCGTACCGTTCGGTTCCGTCCACACTTTCAAGTCTGCGGTTGGTTGAATGTTCAGGGTCATAAATGAGAGCGGACGGATCTTCAACCGAAAGCTTTCACAATCTAACTGCTCGATCCGGCTGGGGTCTACCAGAGCTTTTACCAAACGTTGGGGTTGACGCAGGTAGTGTTGGATCGGTACGGGTTGTTCTGGGACAACAATTTCTACAGACTGAGAGGCGGTGAACCGAGTATACATGGGTTGCAATGTTGCCTATAGAGAGAATTTATAGTTTCTTTAAGCCCATGAGTTCATCCTACTGGAATTCAGTCCAAAAGATGAACGAATCATGAAGGTAATCTTTACACTTGTTAATGATTATAAAGTACTATGAAGTTCTTTGCTCAAATCAGTTGTCAGTTATCAGTGGTGCGTGGTCACTGGTCACTGGTCACTGGTCACTGATAGCTGCTCCCTACTCCCTGCTATATTGAGTTATGACTTTTAGCGGCGCTAGCAGGCGAACATGACCGTATCGATCGCCCATTTGGGACCCAGTGGCACTTATTCCGAACAAGCTGCGATCGCCTATCGCAATCGATTGCAACAGGAAGGACAAGAGACAGTCTTGCATCCCTACCCCAGCATTCCTCAAACTCTCAAGGCTGTGGCGCAAGGAGAAGCACAGATTGCTGTCGTACCAGTCGAGAATTCGATTGAGGGCAGTGTTGCCGTCACCTTAGATATGATGTGGCTGTTGGATACTCTACAAATTCAACTAGCTTTAGTCTTGCCAATTGCCCATGTTTTGCTTTCCCACGCTCAAAGTCTGGATACGCTACAAGTCGTCTATTCTCATCCTCAAGCACTGGCACAGTGTCAGTTGTGGTTTACACAATTTTTGCCACATGTCCAATTGATTCCGACAAATTCTACAACTGAAGCATTACAGCACTTAGAGCGGGAGAAAACTGCGGGGGCAATATCTTCCCTACGGGCAGCAAAACTTTATAACTTACCCGTGTTAGCTAGTGGTATCTCTGACTATCCTGATAATTGCACGCGGTTTTGGGTACTCAGTCGTCAGTCCTCAACCGTAGGCAGTCACACGTCTCTAGCTTTTAGTTTACCCGCCAACGTTCCAGGTGCATTGGTAAAACCACTTCAGGTATTTGCCCAAAGAAATATCAATCTCAGCCGGATTGAGTCTCGTCCGACTAAGCGATCGCTAGGAGAATATCTCTATTTTATTGACTTGGAAGGTGACTCTCATAACAGTGCTGTGGAGTCAGCTTTAACAGAATTAACGGCACATACAGAAATCTTAAAGAATTTTGGCAGCTACAAAGTCGTGTTGCTCAACCAAAACAACTAGGCAGGATGAATAGAGAATAGCAATTTTTCACAAGTATGGCGATCGCTTTCATATTTGTGGCGATCGTATTGCAATACTTAGAAACATTAGCACTAGCGATCCACTGATATGAGATCCTAAAAAATAGAAAACGTGATTAATAATGATTTAAGAAAATGGCACAACAGCAATCGACCGTTGTTATTACAGGAACTTCTTCGGGTGTTGGTTTGTATGCAGCAAAAGCCTTCGCTAAACGAGGTTGGTATGTCGTTATGGGATGTCGGGATATACCCAAAACAAAAGCTGCGGCTCAGAGTGTCAGCATACCGGAAGATAGCTATACGGTCATCCATCTGGACTTAGCTAGTTTAGAGAGCGTGCGACAGTTTGTCAAAGACTTTCGGGCAACAGGCAGACACCTAGATGCTCTGGTGTGCAATGCAGCAATCTATATGCCCTTACTCAAGGAGCCATTACGCAGCCCAGAAGGATATGAGTTAAACGTTGCTACCAATCACCTCGGTCATTTTCTCCTATGCAACCTCATGTTAGAGGATTTGAAGAATTCGCCAGCTACGGATAAAAGGCTTGTCATTTTGGGAACCGTAACCCACAATCCAGACGAACTGGGTGGGAAGATTCCACCGCGTCCAGATTTAGGGAATTTAGATGGTTTTGCAGCTGGATTTAAAGCACCAATTTCGATGATTGACGGCAAGAAATTTGAACCCGTCAAAGCTTACAAAGATAGTAAAGTGTGTAACGTGTTGACAATGCGGGAACTACACCGTCGCTATCATGACTCTACAGGAATTACTTTTACGTCTCTTTATCCTGGTTGCGTTGCTGATACACCACTGTTCCGCAACCACTATCCGCTGTTTCAAAAACTCTTCCCATTGTTTCAAAAACACATCACGGGAGGATATGTATCTCAGGAGTTGGCTGGCGAACGGGTAGCTGCTGTAGTTATCGATCCTGAGTACAAGCAATCTGGTGCTTATTGGAGTTGGGGAAATCGTCAGAAGAAAGAGGGCAAGTCATTCGTACAAAAAGTTTCGCCCCAAGCCCGCGACGATGAAAAGGCAAGAAAAATGTGGGATTTGAGCGAGAAGTTAGTAGGAATTGGGGTTCCGGTGTAGGCTATAGCTTTCTAAAATTGAGCTAAATTTTAAATGCGATCGCCTGTCTTTTTTAGGATGGGCGATCGCTTTTTTAATTGATTTAATTCCACCTGCGCTCGAACTTTACCTACCAATAAAAATCGCTTAGCATTGAATGCGCTCGTACTAATAAATAAACAGTTGAAGTACGATTCCTAATACTTGTCTACAGTTTAGCGATCGGGTGCGCCGTCCCATTAGATCGATGTCATCTTGTTTCTCTAAGCTATACTTCAGATAAAGCGAGCAGCACATTAAGAAAATAAAATGTTTGGATACATTCGTACAAATAGTCGAGAATATATATTAACTCTTGACGAAGTAGCTGTAGCTCCTCAAGCAGGATATGTTTTTTATTTTCCAGATGATGAAAGTTGTAGTGCAGTATTAAATACTTCCGCATTATACGAACGCATGATATTACTATCGCCCGCAGAAATTTTTAGTAGCAATTTTAGTAGATTTCGCTGTTACTATCCTTTCCTTTGGGAACATGAATTCGATAACTTTTATATAGACTACATTGCAATATATTACACTAATAATATCTACAAATTAGAGATTGAACTTTTGTTTGATTTTGACAACTGGAAACAACCTTGGAGCATGGTTGAGCATGGAAAAGAATTTAAACTAGTATTTGATACTCAGAGTTTAGTAGATGCAGAATGTAGGATAGGAGCAGACGATCTAATTCTAAATGGATATTCAGTCTTTTTTGATATTAAAAGTTCATCTGCTCCCCTTAGATTTGAACTTGAAGAAATTATATCAATTCTAAATAAAGTTCACGAGCAAACCTTATTCAATCTCTCTTCAAAAGCGCACTCTAACACTGTCACGGTACAATTCAATTTTCCCGAAGAAGTTAAAAGTGCTTGCAAACAATACCTGGCGTACTTTACTCAATTTCTTCGCGACGTTGGAATAGAAGCTACTGACGAGCTTAAAGAAGAAGCGGATAGCGTTCTGTTCTCAGTTATACCAAGGGATAAAGAAAAAGCTCTAGAAAATATTAAAATAGCATTAGAAGTGTATTTACGCCTCCCTTCCATCCCAACTTTAAACACATCAGGATTTTTAGAGACTAGTATAGAAGAACAGCGATTAAGTGCTAATATTCATCACTTACGAGGTCAATTAGTACTTGCCAGTGCAATAATTCAGTAAAAAGACATATTTATTCAACAGCAACAGACTCTCATACATTCGGGAGAAATTTTGATTCAATCTATTCAAAAAAACGAGCAAAAAAAAGATGACAAGGAAGCACTTGTAGGCAATATGATATCAGTTAAAAAGTTTGAATTGTGGAAATTCCTTGAAGTTAATCTCCCCGAAGGTCTAAGACGCTTGAAGCAGTTTATTAAAGACGAGAGAGTAGACTAATTCGCCTTCGGAGATAGTCGCTTGCCTGCCTCAAGTGACCTGAAGAGTATCCGTAAGGCAGTGATTACAAGTTTAGATTAGGATGAGGGGTATTGAAGATTTAATATGTCAACCACCATTCAAGAAATTTATACTCAGGTTGTTCGTACTTTTTCACCAGCAGAGCGGTTACGCTTGGCAACACTGATTTTAAACGATCTCGTACAACACGATGCCGAGCTTGTTGACCAAAGCGATACATGGACAGAGCAAGATCGACTTGATCTGGTGAAGAAGCAATAATATGAGAATGTCCTTTGTAAAAAATCTTTCATATGACTGAGCGACTTGAGCAGGCGATCGCGCGATTAAAAACCTTGCCCACGGACGAGCAGGATGCGATCGCAACCCTAATTTTGGAAGAACTGGAAGAAGAACAGCGATGGGACGAATCCTTTGCCCGTTCTCCAAACTTGTTGGCTAAACTGGCAGCCGAAGCAATGACAGAGTATCGAGCAGGTAGAACTCAGGAATTAGACCCGGAAACATTGTGAAATCCCGTACCACTGCTCGATTTCGGGAACTGTTTGCTGACCTTCCAGAACCCATTCAAGAGCAGACTCGCAAAGCTTATCGGCAATTTAAGCAAGATCCGAGCTATCCAGGCTTGCGATTCAAGAGAGTTCACCCAAAATTGCCCATCTATTCTGCACGGATCGACAAAGATTATCGTGCTGTTGGTCAATTGGAAGATGATACGGTGATTTGGTTCTGGGTCGGTTCTCATGCAGAATACGATCTGCTGCTTAATCGATTATAGAAACACCAGCTAACAACGCCCGTGAACCCGACCGTATCAGGGTTACTGGTTGAGTCCGAGAGACTGTTAGTGGCGGGTGATGGGCAACGTTAAATTACTGAATTATCGATGAGAAAATGATGAAAGATTATCTATGAAATACGATCGCACTCCCAATTTTAATTATTGAAACTGATTTCGAGTAATTCTCGGCTAGGATCGAGAAACTACGGACAACTTATATTTAAATATCTTAAAATTATGTCTTCAAAACTTCGTGTTATGCATAGCGACCCCGACATATTAGGAGGAACACCTGTATTTATCGGTACTCGCGTACCAGTTAAAACCTTACTCGATTATCTTGAGGCAGGTGACTCGTTGGATGAATTTCTCGATCACTTTCCTAGCGTAAGTCGCGAACAAGCGATCGCAACTCTAGAATTAGCTAAGGAAATGTTG